>JAKBCJ010000020.1 GCA_021807975.1 Pseudomonadota bacterium
CTCGTTCATCAGCGTGGTCAGCGAGACCTTCCAACCTTGGCCTACGGCACCCAGGCGCTGCGCATCCGGCACCCGGACATCGGTGAAGAACACCTCGTTGAAATGGCTGGCGCCCGACATCTGGTGGATCGGGCGGACCTCGATCCCCGGTGACTTCATGTCCAGGAAGAAGAAGGTCAGGCCCTCGTGCTTCGGCTTTTCCGGATCGGTGCGGACGACGATAATGCCGAAATCGGACAGATGCGCGCCCGAAGTCCAGATTTTCTGTCCGTTGATCACCCAGTCGCCGCCGTCACGCACCGCCCGCGTGCGCAAGGCCGCCAGATCGGACCCGCCGGCAGGTTCGCTGAACAACTGGCACCAGACTTCCTCCCCGCGCAGGGCCGGGCGCACATAGCGGTCGAGCTGTTCCGGCTGCGCATAGGCCATCATGGTGGGAATGCACATGCCCAGGCCGATTTCGTACAGCCCGCGCGGCACGACGAAATCTTCCTCTTCCTGGTTGTAGATCACCTGCAGGATCGGCGAGGCCTCCCTGCCGCCGAACCGCTTCGGCCAGGTCAGGCCGGCGAAACCCGCATCGGCCTTTTTAGCCTGCCATTCCTTGCAGCGCTTCACTGCCGCGGCATCGACACCGCTTTGCCGCAGCACCGGCCGGGTGCCCGCCTTCAGTTGCGCATTGGCACTCAGAAATGCCCGAGCTTCGGCGCGAAACGCGGCTTCTTCCTTGGTATCGTTGAAGTCCATGATGCTTCTCCCTTACGCCGCGTTGCGGGTTTCAAGCAGATCGACCAGCCGGTTCTTCCAGAACGGCGCCGATCCGATCATCAAGCCAAGCTGTTTGGACCGGCGATAAAACAGATGGCAATCGACTGCCCAGGTGAAGCCAATGCCGCCATGCGTCTGTATGTTTTCCTTCGACGCCAGATGAAATGCCTCGGTCGCGGACACCCGCACAGTTGCCGCCGCCAGCGACAGGTCGGTGGCATCCTCCGACAGCGCCCAGGCGCCGTAATAGGCGTTGGAGCGCGCCAGTTCCAAAGCGACATACATATCCGCCAGCTTGTGCTTGATCGCCTGGAACGACCCGATCGGGCGGCCGAACGCATAGCGTTCCTGCGCGTAATCCTTGGCCATTTGCAGGCAGGCATCCGCCCCGCCGACCTGCTCGAACGCGAACAGGATCGCCGAACGGTCCAGCACCCGCTGCACCGCACCCCAGCCACCGGAGCCAAGCTGCTGCACCGGTAAGCCGTCGAAATCCATGCGGGCGTGGTTGCGGGACGGGTCCAGCGTTTGCAGGTCGTGGCGGCGCACGTCCTTCAGATCCGCGACGAACAGGCCCGGCTGGCGATGCTCATCGATCGCCACCACGATGGCGATATCGGCGATGCCGCCATCCGCCACCGGCCATTTCGACCCGGTCAGACGCCCGCCGACGACGCGGGCGTGGATCGCCGAGGGTTCCGGATTGCCGTTGCCTTCGGACAGCGCGAAGCACCCGATGAGAGAACCATCGGCCAGCTTCGGGAGATATTCGCGGCGCTGGGCATCGCTGCCGGCGGTCAGGATCGCTTCCGCCGCAAGATAGGCCGTCGATCCGAATGGTACCGGGGCAACCGCGCGGCCCATTTCCTCCGCTAGCACGCACAGGCCTTCGTAGCCCAATCCGGCGCCGCCGAATTCCTCGGGGATTGCCGCCCCGATCCACCCCATCTGGGCGATTTCCCGCCACAGGCCGGCGGCGTGGGTTTCCTGTCCATCCAGCGACCGTCGCACCACGGCAGGTGTGCATTGTTCGGCCAGGAACCGCCGAGCCTGATCGCGAAGCTGCTTAAGGTCGTCGGAAAAGTCGAAGTTCATAGCGTTTCCCCTTTTTTGGCAGGTTGCCAGTCCGCGCCTCGCATGTGAAGCACTAACCCTGGTTGTTGCCGGGCAGTCCGCTCGGGAACAGATTGGCGGCCAGCAAGCCGCCATCGACATCCAGCGTGGTGCCAGTGATGTAGCGCGCCATGTCGGAGGCCAGGAACAATGCCGCCCGGCCGATATCGTCTGGCGTGCCGCGATGGCGCATCGGCAGCAGGCTGGCGGCGTAAGCCTCCGCCCGTTGCGGCGTATCGAACAGGCGCGGGGTGACGATATGACCCGGTGCGATGGCGTTGACGCGAATGTCGTGCGCGGCCCATTCCACCGCCATGGTCTGTACCAGACTGATCAGTCCGGCCTTGGCCGCACCATAGGCACCGCGCATCGGCGCCGCGCGCTGACCGTCCACCGAGGCGATGCCCACGATCGCGCCCGGCTGGCCGCGGCGGATCAGCGATTGCGCCACTTCTTTCGCGGTCAGGAAGAAATAGCGCAGGTTCAGCCGCATCTGGTCGTCCCAGATCTCCGCCGTCGTTTCCAGCAGCGATCCCCACGCCGCCGCGCCGACGATCGAGACCATCAGGTCCAGGCCGCCCAGCTTCGCCTCGGCTTCGGCGACGATCAGCGGGATTTCGGCGTCGTCGAGCACGTTGCCCTCGATCGTGAACGCCTTGCGGCCGAGTTCCGCGACCTTTTGACCGACGGCGTCGGCGCGGTCCGGCACCAGATCGACCAGTGCCACGTCGCATCCCGCCCTTGCCAGGAAAAGAGCCGAGCTTTCGCCCATGCCCTGGCCGCCGCCGATAATCAGGGCTTTTTTGCCGGCAAGACTGAAAAATGAGGTTTCCGATGACATGATTGTTCCTCCCGGACCGGGAGTGGATCACCATGTGGCCAGCTTGGCAAAGCGCAGCGGGGGACAGGCATGCGGAACATTCCCATTGGCATCGATGCGACGGGCACTCGAACCGAGACGGACTCGATGGGAGCCGTCCAGGTGCCGGCCGACCGTTACTGGGGCGCCCAGACGCAGCGCAGCCTGCATCATTTCTCCATCGGCGACGACCGAATGCCCGGGGAGGTATCGCGGGCTTACGGCATCGTTAAAAAAGCCGCGGCCGAGGTCAATCTGGCGGGCGGACGCCTTGCGCCGGAAAAAGCGGAAGCGATGATCGCTGCCGCCGATGAAGTTATCTCCGGCGCCTTGGACGCCCATTTTCCGCTGTTCGTCTGGCAGACCGGTTCCGGCACCCAGTCGAATATGAACGTGAACGAGGTGATTTCCAACCGAGCGATCCAGATGCTGGGCGGTGTGCTTGGCAGCAAGGCGCCGGTGCATCCCAATGACGATGTGAATATGTGTCAGTCAAGCAACGACACATTTCCATCCGCCATGCACATCGCGACCGTCCAGATGCTGGATGGCAAACTGCTGCCGCAACTGGACGCGCTGGCGGGTGCGATCGAGGCGAAGGCCGCCGCATGGATGGACGTCGTCAAAATCGGGCGGACACATCTGGAGGACGCGGTGCCGCTGACCGTGGGGCAGGAATGGTCCGGCTACGCCCATCAGTTGCGCGACGCCATGCGCGACATCCAGGACAGCCGGCGCGGTCTGTATGAACTCGCGGCCGGCGGCACCGCCGTGGGCACCGGCATCACCGCGCCGCCCGGGTTCAGCGTGGAAATCGCCGAACGCATCGCCGCCCTGACCGGCAAACCCTTCATCACCGCGCCCAACAAATTCGCCGCCCAAGGTTCGCTGGACGCCATGACCCGAACCTCCGCCGCCCTCCGGGGGCTGGCGGTTGGGCTGATGAAGATCGCCAACGACATGCGCTGGCTCGCCTCCGGCCCGCGCTGCGGCCTGGGCGAACTGCTGTTGCCGGATAATGAACCTGGCTCCTCGATCATGCCTGGCAAGGTTAATCCAACGCAGTGCGAGGCTGTCGTGATGATCTGCATCCAGGTCATCGGCGAGGACACGGCCGTTGCCTTCGCCGGCAGTCAGGGCAACTTCGAACTCAACACCATGCGTCCCGTCATCATCAACAATGTCCTCCACTCCGCCCGGATTCTCGCCGACGGGATGGAGAAGTTCCGGCTGCACTCGGTCGAGGGAACCCAGTTGAACAAAAAGCGCATAAGCCAATACGTTAACGAATCAGTGATGCTGGTGACCGCCCTGTCGCCGCTGATCGGCTACGATAAGGCATCGGATATCGCCCACGCCGCAATGGAACACGATCTGACATTGAAGCAGGCAGCCCTTCGGTCCGGCAGTGTCACAGAGGCCGATTTCGACCGGCTGGTCGATCCCCGAACCCTGGTCGGCGACGGCCTGGCCGGAAGCTAAGGGTTCGCCTGGAAATAACCGCTTCGATGGACGCGCGGCCGGAGGAGACCGTCCTGGCGGGCCTGCGCCCGCCGGGACAATGAGACGCCGACAGCTCCCGTGAGATGAATCGCCTAACCCGGTCCCCCGGAATCCCGGTCAGGTCCGTGCGCTACTTTCCTGCCACGGCGCAGGTATGGTCCAGCAATTCTTCGCCCGACGCGCGATCACCCCTCAGCAAATCCGCGTGGTCATCCAGCAGCACAAATCCGAGGTCACCATTCGGTGCCGTCGTCCCAACCAGAACCAGAGTGTGCAGGCCGATGTCGCTTATGCCGGTATCGGCCAGCATGCGGAACGGATTCGTTCCGTCGAGCATTTCTTGCGGAATCCGAACCGCCCTGTAGTGGTGGCCTGCGAGCAATACGGGAAATGGCGTCCACACGTCGGTGATTTTATCGCGGTTCGCGGCCAGTGCATCGCGGACATCCGGCCTTACGCAATCGATATGAATATGCAACTGATCCTGTGTTCGGCCGACTGATGAATTGATCGCCAGCGCCAGTGCGTCGCGCGGCAGTTCGGTTTGCAGCCGATCTTCAACAAAATACCGCGCCCGCCATGCGTCCTCCCAATAGTTCGGGGCGGTCGGCGCCAGGATCGCCGGGTCGTCGATGCCGCTGATCCTGGCTGTCGGAATCAGCAGGAACTGGGCAACCCCCTTCCTGTCCTTCAGTACGGCGAAGCCTTCGGCCGCGCTGTTCGCCAGATCGACCTCGGAACACGGCGACGGATCACGCTCATTCTGTTCGTGCGGCACGCATTGGCCGTTGACGATGTTCCAAAGCGCCGACGGGTCCGACGCATGGCTGCTGACCGGGGCAGCCAGCAGCCCCGGCAGCAGCAGCCATGCGGCGCGCATCAGCTTGCCTCCAGCTCCGACCCGGCGAGCAGTTCGCACAGCCGCGCCATTTCGGTATGATCGGCATTGGGACCGAATTTTGCCAGCGCCGAGACGATCATCTCATTCACCAGCGCCGACACCGGGGCTGATGTACCGGTCTCCCGGCCAACCTGCATGGCGATCGACAGGTCCTTCGCCAGCAGTCCCATCGCGAAGCCGGCGTCGAACTTCCGCGATAGCACGAATTGCTTGAACTTCTTCTGCGTGGAGTTGTTCATCCCCGTCGCCGCGTTCAAGACGTCCGTCATCACAGCGGGATCCAGCCCGAAGCGCTGCCCGATCAGCAGAGCTTCGATCCCGATCAGGAACCCGCCAGTGCTGACCATGTTGTTCAGTGCCTTCATCGCCTGGCCGGACCCGACGCCGCCGGTCCGCAGCACGGAAGCGCCCATCGCCGACAGCACCGGCATGGCCTTGTCGATGGCAGCGGGATCGCCGCCGACCATGATCGCAAGCTGCCCGGTCTTCGCCCGCGGCACACCGCCCGACACCGGCCCGTCGATCAGCGTGCCGCCCAGTGCCGCGACCTGTTCGGCCAGGCGCTGGGTGACCGAGGGGACACCCGAACTCATTTCGATGATGATCGTGCCCGGCTTCATGCCGGCGAACAGGTTGTCGTCGCCGGCGGACAGCACACGCTCGACGATCACGCTTGTGGGTAGCATCGTGACGATCACGTCTGACGTTTCGGCCAGTTGCCGCAGCGTGTCGGGGGCGAACCCACCGACCTGCTGGACGAAGTTGTTCGCCGTTTCGCGGCGCGAGTCATTCACGTTGACGGTGAAGCCGGCTTTCACCAGGCAGGCGGCCATTGGCCAACCCATGTTGCCGACGCCGACGAAGCCGACGGTCTTGATCATGCGACGTTATCCTTTCGCCGAGTCCACTTCCTTGAACACCTCGGTGGCGATCTTGAAAGCCTCCAGCGCGGCGGGGATGCCGCAATAGCCGCCTACCTGGATCAGCACTTCCTTGATCTCGTCGCGCGACACGCCGTTGGTCAGCGCCGCGCGCAGATGCAGGCGCAGCTCTGCGCCCCGGTTCAGCGCCGACAGCATGCCCAGGTTAATGATGCTGCGGGTCTTGCGGTCCAGACCGGGGCGGGTCCAGCACATGCCCCAGGCCATTTCGGTCGTCATCTGCTGGAATACCGCATTGAAATCGTCGGCCCGGGCCAGGGAGCCATCGACGTAGTCGGCCCCCAGAACTTCGCGGCGGACCTTCAGGCCCTGCTTGAACAGTTCGCTCTGGTATTCAGGGCGGTTGGGGACATCGACCATGGTTTGTTCCTCTGCTTGGTAGGCTGGGCGGAACCTAAGCCGGCCCGGCAGAGCCGGCAAGGCCGGGCCAGATGCTTACCAAAACGCATTTCTGTCACGCACAAATGAAATCAGCCTGCTGGCGGTCCGACTGCCCGAGGACTTATCATGCGATAAAGACAACGCCCGTTGTCAACAAACGCGAAATGCGCCGCAAGTCGCGATTGCTGGCACCCGACGTAGTGAATTCTTTTGTTAGGTCGGGGGACTTCATGATCTGGCCTCTTATGATGCAGGTATTCTCGCATTTCGCCAGTTTTACGTTTGTGGTGACTATCGCGACGTGGGTGTCGCTTGTTGCCGGGGCGGCGATCACGTTCCTGGTACGCTCCGATCACGGTCAGCCAAGAACATTTCGCGGCTTCGTCAGGTTTTTTCTGCCGCCGGACATTATCAAGCGGAAATCCTGCCGGATCGACGCTGCATTCTGGGTCGTCAACCGCATGACCACCCCCTTCATCATCGCCCCTTTACTGCTCGGCAGCGCCATCTGTTCCGAGCTGACATATCATGAATTATCGGTGTTGCTGGGCCCGCATGCGCAACATCCCGAATCCTGGCCGCTATGGGGCACCGTGGCCTTTCTCTCCCTCATCGCCGCCGATTTCGGCACGTTTTATACCCACTACCTGGACCACAAGATCGGCGCGATGTGGGAGTTTCATAAGGTACACCACGCAGCGGACTTTCTGATCCCGATCACCAACAAACGGTTCCATCCGATTCAGCAGCTGTTCGACAATGCCGGCGTGGCACTGACCACCGGCGTGACGATGGGCGCCTGCGCCTATGCGTTCTCCCTGCCGATCTACGACAACACGATCGCTGGTATCGACGCTTACTTTCTGGTCAATGCGCTCAGTTTCTATCATCTGCGCCATTCTCATATCCCCATGGCGTACGGGCGGCTGGAAAAATGGCTGCTCAGCCCGGCGCAGCACCAGCTTCATCACAGTCGCGAAGACCGTCACTGGGATAAGAATTTCGGACTTTTCCTTTCGGTTTGGGACCGAATGTTCGGTAGTTTCCTTTTCTCCGAACCGCCAGGCAGTTACCAGCTTGGACTTGCAGGCAACGAAGGACGGACGTTCCAGTCGGTCTGGCAACTGTACTTCACGCCGTTCGCCAACATCTGGAAGTCCTGGAAAAGGCCTGCCGAGGCGCAACCCGCCGCCGGAATTCCCGCCTCCCCGACCGGACAGGCCTGACACCGGCTGTTCCTGTCAGGCGCCAAGAGCAATAACCGATACCGCGAAAGGACGTCTGCACGATGCCGATCCCCGGGCGTTTTCGCGGCAGCGCGCTTCGAGATATCGCGATCTATGGCATTTCGACCGGACTGGCGGCGATTCTCATTCTGGCGCAGACGCGGGTGCTGTGGCGGGCACTGACACCGGCGGATTTCGGTGTCTGGGCGCTGGCGGATCCGCTGATGCTGCCGCTGGCCAGCCTGATTCTGTTCGGGATCGATCAGGCGATCGTCAAACAGCAGCGGGCGGACGGCAAACCGCTGTCCGTCGTGGTCGGGGCGCTGCTGACCGCTACCCTGCCTGCCAGCCTGCTATGCCTGCTGGCGGTCGGCGCGATCGCCGAATTCGCCTTCCACCTGCCATGGACCAGCGCGCTTTTGCTGACTGTCGGCGGCGAGGCCCTGATCCTCACGATGCAGACCGCCTTCCGCTCCACCGGCGCAACCGTGCCGTTCGCGGCACTGCTGGTTGGGCGCAACCTGCTGTATCTGGCGCTGCTGGCCGGCATGCGGCTAACCACCGAACCAGTGCCGCTGTCGCTCGGTTGGGTTTTCACCATGCGCGGCGCCTGCGTCGTCGTCCTCGGACTGATCGCCGTAGCGGCGCTTCGTCCCCGGCCGCGGGTGGACTGGGCGGCCTACCGCGACGCCATCGGCTACGGCTTTCCGCTGTTGGTCACCACTTTCATCTATGGCATATCAGATATGACGGATCGGTGGTTCCTGGCGGATTTCAGCGGGGTGGTCGCGGTCGGAGTTTATTCCCTGCACCTGAAAGCAGCCGCGATCGTGGCGCAGGCCATTGTGATCCCGTTCGGTCTCTGGTTTCCGCCCGAACGCTTCAAGCATATCGCCGATCCGGATCGGGGCCATGCGTTCTTCAAAAAGACCGCCATCGCCGTCGCCCTCGTATGCGCCTATGTGTCCGGTTGCGTCTGGCTTGCGCGGGATTTCGTGCTGCCGCTGATCGCGCCGGGCATCGTCGCCTCCCCGCTGGTGCTGGCCTGCTGCCTGGGCGGTGTCACCTGCCTGGCCTTGAGTCACGCCTTCAATGTCGGGCTTTTGCAACCGGGTCAAACCGCCAAGAACGCCTGGTGTACTCTCTACGCAGTGGCCGCGACGGTCGTTGCAGCCGCCGTCCTGGTTCCGGTTTTCGGCATGGAAGGTGCCGCGGCCAGCCGGTTAGCCGGGGGCGCGGTGCTGGTGGCCGTTACGGCGATGTATTCATACCGTGTCGAGCCGATTGCGTTTCCATTCGGCCGGATCGCGGCGTATTTCGTTTTTGCTATCGCCGCAGCACGGGTCATCGACCCGATCGAACCGGCGCGGGATGTCTGGCACGTGTCCGCCATTCTGATCGAGTGGTCTGTTTCCATGGGGTGCATCGCGCTGGTGTTGGGGCTGCGGATTCCCCGGCGTGGTTACCTGCTGAATCAGGCTCCCCCGTCGCCATCTTAGGCGACGCGGTACGATCTACGTTTGCACACACGCGGGATCGCCCATAACCTGCCTGCTGACAGCTAACCAAGAACGAATTCGGGCAGGAACGCATGGCCGACGACAACGTCTCAATACCCCAAGCCGAGCCGGCGTCCGATGTCGGCTGGGAACCCGAACTGCGGGAACTGCGCCTGCGCCAGGCGATGGCGCGCGAACTCGGCGGCAAGGACCGCGTGGCGCGCCAGCATGCAGGCGGGCGGCTGACGGTGCGGGAACGGATCGACCGCCTGCTCGATCCTGGCACCTTCAAGGAAGTGGGCAGCATCGCCGGCAAGGGCACCTACGACGAAAACAGCGAGTTGGTCGGCTTCATGCCCGGTAACTGCGTGTTCGGCCGCGGCACCGTCGATGGCCGCCCGGTGGTTGTCGCCGGGGACGATTTCACCCTGCGCGGAGGATCTGCCGACGCCTCCATCAAGGGCAAGCCCAAGATGTCGGAGGAAATGGCAACCAATTTCCGCATGCCGATCATCCGGCTGATCGAAGGCTCTGGCGGCGGCGGCTCTGTCAAGACAATCGAAACGACAGGCCGGGCGAATTTGCCGGGCGGGCTGACGGAGACGACGTCGTTCGATTTGGTCGCCAACCAGATGAGCCAGGTTCCCATCGTCGGCCTTGGCCTGGGATCGGTCGCCGGACTGGGTGCTGCTCGACTGGTCGCCTCGCATTACGCGGTGATGGTGAAGGAAATCGCCGCTGTCTTCGTCGCCGGCCCCCCTGTCGTGGAACGCCTGGGCGAACCGCGCACCAAGCAGGAACTCGGCGGCTGGCAAATCCAGTTGCGCTGCGGCGCGGTCGATCATGCCGTCGATACCGAGGAACAAGCCTTCGCCGCCGCCCGTAAATTCCTGTCCTACATGCCCAGCTCGATTTACGATCTGCCGCCCCGCGTGCGCGGCTGGGACAACCCGGATCGCCGGGAGGAGTCGCTGATCTCCGCGATCCCCAAGGTCAAGCTGCAAGCATACCATATGCGCCGGATCATCTCGTCGGTGGTCGACAAGGACAGTTTCTTCGAAATGGGCGCCCTGTTCGGCCGGTCCATCATCACCGGCCTCGCGCGTCTGGACGGCTGGCCCGTCGCCGTGCTGGCCGGTGATCCGCTGTTCGACGGCGGCGCCTGGACCGCGGATACGTGCAGCAAGATCATCCGCTTCGTCGATATGGCGCAGACCTTCCACCTGCCGATCGTGCATCTGGTCGATTGCCCCGGCTTCCAGGTCGGCCTGCGCGCCGAGAGCAGCGCGGTGATCCGCTGGGGCGTGCGCGCGCTGTCGGCGATCAACCAGACCACAGTGCCCTGGTGCAGCATCATCGTGCGCAACTGCTACGGCGTCGGCGGCCTGGGCCACCAACCGGTCGGCCATCTGTGCCTGCGCTATGCCTGGCCATCGGCAAGCTGGGGCTCCCTGCCGCTGGAAGGCGGCATCGAGGCCGCCTATCGCGCGGAAATCGACGCCGCCCCCGACCCCGCCGCCAAACTGGAAGAAATCGAAACCAGGCTGAACAAGCTGCGCTCGCCGTACCGCACCGCCGAGGCGTTCTGGGTGGACGAGGTGATCGACCCGAGGGACACCCGCAAGGTGTTGTGCGATTTCGCCAATCTGGCGGCGCCGCTGCGCACGCCGGGGCCATCGTCGTTTGGGATGCGGCCGTAACAACAACGCGTGCCGCCAGTCTGACACAATAAAAATACCGGGAGACATCTATGAAAATCCGCCGCCGAACCCTGCTGAGCGGGGCCGCTGCCCTGTCGATGCCCGCGATCCGCACCGCCCGGGCCGCGTCCACCATTAAGATCGGCGTGCTGTCCGATATGTCGGGCCAATATGCCGAAGCCTCCGGTCCGGGTGACTTCCTCGGTGCGCAGATGGCGGCTGAAGACTTCATGAAGGCCAATCCAGCCATTTCGGTGGAGGTGATCCAGGGCGACATGCTGCTGAAGCCCGATGTCGGCGCGTCTATCGCTCGGTCGTGGTACGATCAGGAAGGCGTGGACGCCATTTTCGACATCCCGC
This sequence comes from Pseudomonadota bacterium, assembly GCA_021807975.1. Lineage (GTDB taxonomy): Bacteria > Pseudomonadota > Alphaproteobacteria > Acetobacterales > Acetobacteraceae > Rhodopila. The sequence goes on from JAKBCJ010000020.1 coordinate 11,252, forward strand.
AATCCGCCGTGGCGATCGCCGTCGGTCAGGTGGCCAAGGACAAGGACAAGGTGGTGGTGTTCACCGCCGCCGGTGTCCCCGCGCTCACCGGAAAATACTGCACGCCGAACCAGATCCAGTGGACCTACGATCTGTGGTCCAATTCCAATGCCATCACCCGCGGCCTGGTGCAGGCCGGCGGCGACAGTTGGTTTTTCATCAAGCCGGACTACATCTCCGGCCATGTCATGACTCAGGATACCGCGACCATCGTGGAACAGATGGGCGGCAAGGTCGCCGGCATGGCCGCCTATCCGTTCCCCGGCACCACCGATTTTTCCGCCTATATCCTGCAAGCCCAGGCCAGTAAGGCGAAGGTGCTGTGTTTGGCCAATGCCGGCGATGACACCGCCAACTGCATCAAGCAGGCGCACGAGTTCGGTCTGCCCCAGTCCGGCGTCAAAATCGCCGCCCTGGTCTATCAGGACTACATCGCCCGTTCGGTCGGGCTGGAATCGGCGGCCGGGATCATCGGCGCAATGCCGTTCTACTGGGACATGAACGAGGGCACGCGGGCGTTCGCCGCCCGGTTCGCGCCCCGCTATCACAAGGCCTATCCGAACTACTTCCATGCCGGCTGCTACTCCGCGGTGTGGCACTATCTGAAGGCCGTGGCGGCGATGGGTCCGGACAAGGCCAAAGCCAGCGGACGCGCGGCGGTGGAGCAGATGAAGGCTTTACCCGTGTCCGATCCGTTGTATGGAACCGGCTACGTGCGCGCCGATGGCAAGCATGTGCATGCGAATTATGTGTGGGAGACGAAGTCTCCGGCCGAGTCGAAGGGCGAATGGGATCAATTCAAGCTGCTGGCGACGATACCCCGGGACCAGGCGTTCCAGCCGATGGAAGCATTGGGCTGCGCCTTCGTGAAAACCTGACACTTCGAGACGCCCGGGCATTGCTGGCGGCGGGCCTGATCGCGCCCGCCGCATACGACGGGGCGGCCGCGACCGAGGCTCGTTACGCGGTCGCGCTGTCTCCCGCGATGCGCGCTTTGATCCAGTCGCCCGACGATCCGATCGGCCGGCAATTCATTCCCGATCCATCGGAACTGGTCACCGCCCCGTTTGAAAGGGTGGACCCGATCGGCGACGATGCGTTGTCGCCAGTGAAGGGTGTGGTGCATCGATACCCGGACCGGGCACTGCTGAAGCCGCTTCTGGTGTGCCCGGTTTATTGCCGGTTTTGCTTTCGGCGTGAACATGTCGGCCCCGACGGCGGCGTACTGACCGACGCCGAACTCGCCGTTGCCTATACCTGGTTCGCCGCACATCCGGCGGTAACCGAAGTTATCCTGACCGGCGGCGATCCGCTGATGCTGTCGCCCCGGCGGCTGCGGGGGATAATCGGCACCTTGTCCGCCATGCCGCATATCCAGACCATCCGTATCCACACCCGCGTGCCGGTGGCCGACCCCGAACGGCTGTCGGACGAACTGGCGGCGGCGATGGACACGGACCGGTCGATGTGGCTGGTCGTGCATGCCAACCACGCCCGGGAGTTCTCACCCGCCGCGAAGGCGGCACTGCGCCGCGTGCAGACACTTGGCATCCCGGTGCTGGGGCAGTCGGTGCTGCTGCGCGGGGTGAACGATAGTGTGGCCGCACTGGAGGCACTGTTCAGGGCGATGCTCGCGGTTCGGGTAAAGCCGTATTACCTGCATCAGTTGGATCCTGCGCCCGGCACCGCCCGGTTTCGCGTGCCCATCGAGGAAGGGCGGGCGCTACTGGAGGCTCTGCGCGGCCGCGTCACGGGATTGGCGTGGCCGACATACGTGCTGGATATCCCGGGCGGTTATGGCAAAGTGCCGGTCGGGCCGGACTACCGGCAAACCGACGGGTCGGTGCGCGATATCCATGGCGGGATTCACTCGGCATAGCGAATGCTGTTGTATGCTCGGCCGGTGCCTCATCTGACGGCTTTCGCGCCGGCCTATGCCGCGTATCGCGGCTGTTCCGCCGGCCGCCAATACCCGGGCTTTCGGCCCGATTGTGTGTACGCCGAAGCCATCGCCGACGCCGATACGCCGCTGTAAGCGCCTTTTATCCAGGAGCCGCGATATGAACCCAACCTCCGCTCTCGACGATCTTTGGAGCAGTGCCGGCCTGCCGGCTGACGCGCTGGACGATGTCGTGCTGACCGGATCAGATCCCGTGCTGCCCTCCAGCTTCGCGGTCGGCACCGCGGCGCAGGTGACAGTCGCGGCGTCCGGCCTGGCGGCGGCAACGTTGTGGCGGCAGCGGGGCGGGCACCGGCAGCGTGTGCTGGTCGATATGCGCCACGCCGCGATCGAGTTCCTGTCGGAACATTTCGCCCGGATCGAAGGCGAGGCTCCGGAAGACCCATGGGACAAAATCGCCGGCACCTACCAATGCGGCGACGGCCGCTGGGTGCGCCTGCACACCAATTTCCCGCACCACAGGGCAGGGATTTTGCGGATACTCGGGTGCGATTACGACAGGGCGGCAGTGGCGGCGGCGTTGCGGTCATGGACCGGTTACGGCCTGGAGGATGCGGCCGCCGAAAACGGTCTGTGCGCCACCGCGATGCGTAGTTTCGCCGAGTGGGACGCCCATCCCCACGCCGCGGCGCTGCTGACCCAACCCGTGGTCAGCATCACCCGTATCGGCGACGCCCCCGCCGAAGCGTTGCCCGCCGCCGCTCGGCCGTTGTCTGGCGTTCGAGTGCTGGACTTGACCCGGGTGATCGCCGGGCCGGTGTCCGGACGCACCCTGGCCGCGCATGGCGCCGAGGTGATGAACATCTGCAGTCCGAACGTGCCAAACCTGCCGCGCCTGGTGGTGGACACCGGCCGGGGCAAGCTGTCGGCGTTTCTGGAGCTGCGCGAGAAGGGCGACAACGAACGCCTGAAAGAGTTGCTGGCCCAGTCAGACATTTTCGTTCAGGGCTACCGCCCCGGCGGGTTGGCGGCGCTGGGCTTCGGTCCACGGGATGCGGCCCGCATCCGTCCCGGCATCGTGTATGTATCGCTGTCGGCTTACGGCCATGCCGGGCCATGGTCGGCGCGCCGCGGTTTCGACAGCCTGACGCAGACCGCCACCGGTATCAATCATGCGGAAGCCGAGGCGGCCGGACAGACCGCCCCCAAAGCCTTGCCGTGTCAGGCGCTAGACCACGGGTCGGGCTACCTGCTGGCGTTCGGCGCACTGACCGCGCTGATGCGGCGGATGGACCAGGGCGGAAGCTGGCACGTTCAGGTCTCTCTGGCGCGCACCGGCCAATGGATCCGGGATCTCGGCCGGGTGAGCAACGGGCTGGCGGGTCCCGCGCCGACGGCGGACGATGTCGCCGACTTGATGGAGGTCTCCGCCTACGGCGCCGGCCGCCTGCATGCCGTGCGGCATTCGGCACAACTGGCCGAAACGCCGGTTCGGTGGGATCGCCCTTCCGCGGCGCTGGGAACCCATCCGCCCATTTGGGTGTGACAGGGGAACACCCCTCTTGGCATCCGTTGCGCGTAAGGGCTTAAATCGCTGAAACCCAAGGGGATGCTGATGACACTGATCGACCTGAGTCGCGAAATCCACCACAAGATGGCCCGCCTCCCAAACCACCCGATGGTCATCATCGCGCCGTTTTCCACTCATGAGGAAAAGCGCGTCGCCGATGGCTATACGTTTTCCTCCGCCGTGACCTCGCTGAACATGGGCGATCATTCGGGCACTCATGTCGATGCGCCGCTGCATTTCGACGAGCGGCCGGGTGCGATGGGCATCGACGAAATGCCGCTGGAGACTTTCTTTACCGAGGCGGTCTGTTTGGACCTGTCGCACAAAGAACTGAAGTCAGACATCAGTATCGATGATCTGCAGGCCGCGGAACGCGCCGCGGGGATCGACATCCGGCCGAAAGACACTGTGCTGCTGCATATGGACTTCTATCGCCGAACCGCTGGTACCGACGCCTATATCACCGACTTTCCGGGGCTGACGAAGGAGTCCGCCACATGGCTGGGCAACAAGGGCATCGGAATGTTCGGGGTGGAAGCGGTCAGCCCGGGTCGGCCGGGGCGTACCAACTTCGAGGTTCACCACGTCTGCCGCGATATGGGTTTCACCCATATGGAGGGTTTGGTGAACCTCGATAAGCTGGTCGGCAAGGGGCGGTTCCGGTTCATCGGGTTTCCGCTGAAAATCAGGGGCGGCACCGGTAGCCCAATCCGGGCGGTGGCGTGGTTGGAGTAACGGCGTGGCGTGCTCCATTCCGGTCTGCCTGCTGATCCATCGCCGAATGTCGGATGGGTCGGATGGGCTGCTGATGGCGCCGGACCTGGCGACCGCTCTGGCGGATATCGCCGGGGCGGGCGGCGCCTGGACGGCGGAACGCATCACGTACGGGCTGGAAACGGTGCTGGAGGGAACCGCCTTGGCGGCGGCTGTCAGTGAGTCCCTGGCACCCGCAGGGGCATCAGAAACAGCACCGCCGCCGCCGCCGCGCATCCGCTGAGCAAAAGCACGGTCAGCGCCGGCAGGGCGGATATCAACGGGGCGGTCAAGGCCGGGGCGGTGGCCTGCGCCACCAGAACCGGCACCGCCAGCCAGCCCAGCAGGCTGGCATAGCCCCGCGGGCCGAAGATCGCCAAGGGCAGCGTGCCACGGTTGATCGTCATGACGCCGTTGCTCATGCCATACAGCAGCGCGAAGCCCGTCGCCGCGGTCGGACCGCCCAGCAGCAGCAGCGCCGTGCCCAGGGGCAGCAGCGCCGCGGCAATGCGGGCTTTCACCAGGATATCGACGCGCGATCCGATCCCGTATTCCAGCAGGCGGCCGGCGACCTGGCCGGGGCCGATCAGTGCGGCGATACCGACAGCCTGTCCGGCGGTCAGGCCAATTCCCTGGAACAGTGTCAATGCATTGACCGCCAGCGCCGAGGTAATGAACCACCGCAGCGCGAAGAATGCCCCCAGCAGCACCAGCGCCCGGCGTTGCGATGGCGATTTCGGCAACCCCCCGGTTTCCGCCGCCTGCTTCTCTCGGGGCGGTGCGGGGGGGATCAGCAGCCAGATCATCGGCAGGTTGACCGCCAGCATCAGTCCGGCGTAGCCGAACAGCAGGCCGCGCCACCCCAGAATGCCGATCGAGGCGGCGCCCAGCGTCCAGAAAACCGTGCTGGCGAAGCCCGCGACCAGGGTGATACCGGTGATGACGGGGCCTGCCTCCTGGCCCAGCAGGCCGCCGACAGTGGCGAAGGCGGCATCGTACAGACCCATCGACATTCCCAGGCCGATGATGGTCCAGCCCAGATACCACAGCACCAGGCCGTGACTGAGCGCCAATACCGCCTGACCGGCGGCGATGACCAGGATGCTGGCGAGCAGGGCGCCGCGCCCGCCGTGGCGGTCGATCCATTTGCCGACTTGCGGGGAACAGGCGCCGGCGAGCAGCAGCGCCCAGGTGAATGCCCCCATCGTCTCGAAGCCCGACCGGCCGAACGAGGCGGCGACCGGGGTGGCGACGATTGCCGGCAGGTAGAACGTCGTTCCCCAGGAAATTGTCTGGTTGATCCCCAGGACGGCGCCGAGGCGGAAACGTGTGCTGTCCATGCGGTGCAGCTTCGGATGGATCGGGCCGGGATACAACCCGGGCAAGGCTGTCACGCAGGGCCGGCCGGACGCGGCGACCGCGCTGGCGATAGTCCTGCCGGCACTCTAAGCTGCCGGCAACAGCAGGGGCCATGTCCAATGACCAATCCGCCCTTCGACTATACCGTCGCCGATTTCAACTACATCGATGACGCCGACGGCCCGCGGCGGCTGCGCCTGTTCATGCCAGTGGCGGCGGGGCCGTTCCCCCTTGTGATCGATTTGCACGGCGGTGCCTGGTGCAGCCAGGACCTGCGCGACTGCGAACCGCGCGACCTGACGCTGGTGCGCAACGGCTTTGCCGTCGCTGCGCTGAACTTCCGGCATGCCGGATCCGGCTATCCGGCATCACTGGTCGATATCAACTACGCGATCCGGTGGCTGAAAGCGCAGGCCGGCAAGCTGAACATCCGGCCCGACGCGGTGGGATTGTCGGGGCAGAGCAGCGGCGGGCATCTGGCGATGCTGGCGGCGATGCGGCCCGCCGACCCACGCTACACCGCGCTGGCGTCTCCGGATGGGGTCAGGGTGGACGCCTCGGTGCGGGCGGTGGCGATGCAGTGGCCGGTGATCAATCCGCTGTCGCGCTACCACCATGCCGTAAGGCTCAGGGATTCCGCCAGTCCGCCGGCCCGGGTTAGCGATATCCCCAGCCGTCACGAGCTGTACTGGAAGATCGAGGCGGCGATGGAGGAAGCCAACCCGATGCTGCTGCTGGAACGCGGTGAAAAGGCCGCACTGCCGCCGGCGCTTTGGATCCAGGGGCGACCCGATCCGACCCACGACTACAGGGACCCGGCCAGCCCGTTCGACGGCAACGAACCGGAACGTTTTGCCCATAACTACCGCAAGGCCGGCGGGTCGCTGGATTTACTCTATATCGATAACGAGACTCGCGGGACGGCGACCTCCCACGATCCGACGGCTTCGTTCTTCCGGCGCCACCTGATGCGATCGTATCGTCCGGTGGCATATCATCGGGCGCGATGACCGCAACGCCAGCCCCCTCGGAGCGAGACGGATGATCAAGCAGCCGCGGACTTATGCCGACTTCCAGGACCCGCAGGCCCACCCCCGCTATACCGGGATCGCGACCTTCTTCCGGACCAGGGCCACACAGGCGCTGGAGGATGTGGACATCGGCATTATCGGTGTTCCGTTCGATGGCGGCGTTACTTATCGCCCGGGCGCGCGCCATGGTCCCAGATCGGTGCGCGAGCAATCCACCATGCTGCGCCGGATCAACGCCATCACCGGCGTAACGCCGTTCGCCACGGCGCGGGTCTGCGATCTGGGAGATTGCTGGATTGAGCATCCATATGAGCTCCAGGGTGCCCATCAAGAAATCGAGACCTTCTACCGCACCGTCGCCGGCGCCGGGGTCGTTCCGCTTTCAGTCGGCGGCGATCATTCGATCAGTCTGCCGATCCTGCGTGCGGTCGCGGCCAACGGTCCGGTCGGGATGATCCACATCGACGCCCATTGCGATACCGGCGACGACTATATGGGCTCCCGCTTTCATCACGGGTCGCCGTTCCGCAGAGCGGTGGAGGAGGGTTTGCTTGACCCGGCCAGGGTGATCCAGATCGGCATTCGCGGCACGACCAACGACCCTGACATGTGGGGTTTCAGTCAGCGCAGCGGCATGCGGGTGCTGCCGATGGAAGAGTTCGACGACAAGGGCTGGCGCTATGCCGCCGCGGAAGCCCACCGCATCGCCGGCCGTGGCCGGACTTACCTGACGTTCGACATCGACAGCCTGGACCCGAGCCATGCCCCTGGCACCGGCACGCCGGAGGCGGGCGGAATCACCGCCTTGGAGGCTCTGCGGCTGTTGCGCGAACTCCGCGGCATCGACTTCCTTGGCGGCGACCTGGTGGAGGTGTCGCCCCCGTTCGATGTTGGCACACTGACCGCATTCAACGGCGCGTCGGTGCTGTTCGAGATACTGTGTCTGCTGACGGAGGCCTGGCAGCGGCGCCGACCCGGGTGCTGAGCAATGGATTGGATCCTTGGTTCAACCAGTGGTGCCGGCCAGGCCTTCCTTCGTCCACTCGGACGGCTTAACCCGGTCGCGCCGGACGCTTCCGCGCATCGGTGAATGCGACAGATAGCCGGTCAGTCGTTTGGCGGCGAAGTTGGCGCCATAGGCGAAGCGCATCATCGGCCCGAAGCTGTTGGCCGCCGCGGTGCCGACGAAGAACAGGCCGGGGATGGAGCTTTCGAACTGTCGCGACAGGCGGGGCGTGTGGTCGATGCAGTCCAGCCGGTCCAGCATATCCTGGCCCAGAAACGCCAGACGCCGCATGTCCACGCGGTAGCCGGTGCCGGCGATCACATGGTCGGCGGTCAGCACCCTGGTTCCGCCGCTACGCAGCGCGAGCTCCAGATTCACCCGCCCGCCGCTCTCTCGCGCCCGGGCGATCGTTGCACCCGCGATGGTCGGTACCACACCATCGACCAGCGGTTGAAGAGTCCATCCGGGGGCCGCGGGAAGATGTTTGCGGACAACCATCAGGCGGAAGCGTTCCGGCATCGCATGGAATACGCCCGGCATCGCACAGCAGGCCCACGAACGCCAACCGGTGCCCAGGCCGGATTCAGGCTCTTTGATCCGGTCGAGCCAGGTTCGCGGCTGCGGCGGCCCGCAATAGGCGACAGCGTCCTCGCGGACGATCAGCGTCACCTCGGCGTCGTTCTTGTGCAACAGCGCGGCGAGGTTCACGGCTGATGCACCGCCGCCAACGATCGCGACTTTCTGGCCGGCGAAGCCCGACACTTTCACATGGGCGGCGCTGTGCGACACCAGCGACCGCGGCAACTCCTCGATTTCCGGCGGAATATACTCGTATGCTCGGATTCCGGCCGCGACGATCAAACGCCGGGCGCGGGCGAGGCCGCCTTCCTGAAACCACAGTTCGAAACCATCGGATGTTGGGATCGCGGCCGCTACCTGACGGTCTTCCAGATGCGGAACGAACTGGCGCTGGAAGGCGATGCCGTAGTCGATGAAAGTGGTTAGCGGAATGGGATAGCCGGTATGTGCATATGGCAGGCCATTCCGCGAGCAATACTGCTGGAGCGTGAGTTTGCCGCCCGGGTCATAGAGATTGGACGCGTTGCCCTCGGACTTGAGGACCATGCCCTCTGGCATGGAGGTACGCCATGTGTGCATGGGCGTCCCGAAAATGCGGCAATCCACCCCAGCGCCGGCGAGATGGGCGGCGATGGAAAGTCCGTACGGCCCCGCACCGATAATCGCGACATCGACGATTTCAGTCATCACACTCTCTGCCATTGGAACAGTTGCAATCTCGGCAGTTGGCGGTCCGCGGGCAACGCAATTCCTGGAGAGGCGGCGCGGCCTCGATTGTTTCTGTACCGGATGGACTGGCCGCCGCGGCGCGGCGGGCCGGCGGGCCGGCAGGCGGCACCGTGGTTGCAGGCGATATCGTAATGAGATGGCGGTTAGCCAGCAGACTCCGAACCGACCAGGCCGCGGGCGAATTCGCCGGCATCGAACGGGCGCAGATCGCCGGCCTTTTCTCCCACGCCGACGGCGTGAACCGGCATGCCGAATGTCTCGGCCAGGGCCACGACAATGCCGCCGCGGGCGCTGCCGTCCAGTTTGGTGACGACAAGCCCGGTCACGGCCACCATGTCCTTGAAGACTTTGACCTGCTGCACCGCGTTCTGCCCGGTGGTCGCGTCCAGCACCAGCAGCACCGAATGCGGCGCGGTCGGATCCTGTTTGCGCAGCACGCGGATGATCTTGGCCAGCTCATCCATCAGGGCGGCTTTGTTGTGCAGGCGACCGGCGGTATCGATCAGCAGCACGTCCGCGTCGTCGGCCTTCGCCCGGGTCAGGGCGTCGAATGCCAGCCCGGCCGAGTCGGCGTTCTGGCCGCCGGCGATCACGGGCGTTCCGGTGCGTTCACCCCAGACCTGCAGTTGCTCCACCGCCGCGGCGCGGAACGTGTCGCCGGCGGCCATGACGGCGCGTTTGCCTTGTTCCTTATAGGACTGCGCCAGCTTGCCGATGGTGGTGGTCTTGCCGGTGCCGTTGACGCCGACGACCAGCACCACATGCGGGCGGTTGGCCGGGTTCAGTTCCAGCGGCTTGGCGACCGGGGACAGGATCGCGGCGATTTCCTCCGCCAGTGCCTGCTTGATCTCCTGATCGGTGACTTCCTTGCCGAAGCGGGTGCGGCGGAATGCGGCGATGACCTTGCGCGCGGCCTCGGTTCCCAGGTCAGCGGAAATCAGCAGTTCTTCCAGTTCCTCCAGCGCTTCGTCATCCAGGCGGCGCTTCCTGAACACGGCGGTGATACCGCCGGACAGCTTCTGCGTGCTGCGCGACAGGCCTTCCTTCAGGCGCGAGAAGAAACTTCCAAGTGCCATCAGGCGGCCTCCGCCAGCAGGGTATCGTTGGTCGCGCCGGTCACGCGGGCGGACAGCAAGCGGCCGGGTTCGGTAGGCTGCGTCAGGCGGACGGGGGCAAAGTGTTCGGTGTGGCCGGTCTGATTGGCCTCGGTCAGCAACGAGACGGTGCGTCCGATCTGGGTGGCGAAGAAGCGGGCGGTTTCGGCGGCGCCGGCTTCGCGCAGGACGGCGGCGCGCTGCTTGCGGACGGGCTTGGGCACGGACGGCATTCGGGCGGCGGGGGTGCCGGGACGCTCGCTGTAGGGGAAGACATGCAGGTAGGGCAGGGCGGCCTCGCTGACGAAACGCAGGGTTTCGTCGAACAATTCGTCGGTTTCGGTGGGAAAGCCAGCGATCAGGTCGGCG
>JAKBCJ010000358.1 GCA_021807975.1 Pseudomonadota bacterium
TCGCTGGCATAATGGCGATCGCGGTGGTGGAAACCGGCGTGCTGGCGAAGTTGTTTGCCGAGGCGATAGAGGCCATCGATCGCGGGCAGGTGGAAGGCATTACCGCGGTCGGCGCCGGCCTGGCCGGGCGCCTGCGGTTTGGGGTGCTGCCGCAGGTGCTGCCGGTGATGATTAGTCAGGCACTGTATGCCATCGAGTCCAATGCCCGTGAGGCAACGATCCTGGGCCTGGTAGGCGCCGGCGGGATCGGGCTGCGGCTGTCGGAACGCATTCAGATCAATGCCTGGGATCAGGTGGCGTATGTGATCGTGCTGATTCTGATCTCGGTCACCGTCATCGACACAACATCGCGGTATCTGCGGCTGCGGCTGATCGGGGTGGCGAGATAATATGTCCGCCAATCCGGCTGGATCGTAATTCGACTGAACCTACAGAATCCCCCCGGGTCTGCAAGCAGAACCGGGGGTAATCCGTCAGTGATAAAAACCACTTTGCCGTGGCTTTCCTACCGATTTCCCTGACGCTGTTTTCGTGTAATGATCCTCTCCTGTCAAGTGCGACTTTGCGCCCCCGGGGAAGAAACCAAATGCGGATTATCGGTATCGACGGCGGAATTGCGACGATCGGGTGGGCCGTACTCGATATCGATACAGAGGCGGGACAGTTGACGATCCCTGGCGCCGGCGTTCGCACGTTCGACGCGCCGGAAACCGCAAAGGAACGAACTCCGACAAACGCCGTTCGGCGCCTCCACCGGGGCCAGCGGCGGGTTATCCGGCGGCGGCGGCAACGGATGAATGAGATTAGGGCGCTGTTCTGCAACGCAGGACTGCTGCCGACAGCGAAAAACGATGCACTCGCTACGAAGGGCTTGAACCCCTGGAAATTGCGAGCCGAAGCGTTGGAGCGCGTATTGACCGGCGCTGAATTGGCGGTTGTGCTCGGGCACATCGCCCGACATCGCGGCTTCAAGTCCAATGCGAAACGCGAGGCAGGTGCCAATGCGGCCGACGAAACGTCGAAAATGAAAAAGGCGATCGCGGCGACGCAAGAGCGCTTGCAAGGCTACCGGACAGTTGGGGAAATGTTCGAAAAAGACCCAGCTTTCCAGGACAGAAAGCGAAATCGCGGCGACTTCAGCCGTTCGATCCTTCGCGACGATCAAGGAAGCGAGGTTCGCCGGATATTCGAGGAGCAGCGCCGCCGCGCAAACAAGCTGGCATCGGAAGCCCTGCAGGAAGACTTCACCCGAACGGCCTTCTTCCAGCGGCCGCTGCAGGACAGCGAGCACATGGTTCAATCCTGCCCCTTCGAACCCACCGAAATGCGCGCCGCCCGGCGGTCCTATGGGTTCGAGATGTTCCGCCTGCTGTCCCGGCTCGCCACGATATCGTTGTCCGGCGATGGCCCGGATATCCGCCTGAATGCCGATCAGATCGCCCACATCGCGGAGGATTTCGGGGCGACAAAGGGGATTTCGTATAAAGCGGTTCGCAAAGCCCTGGAACTCGATAATCGGACGCGTTTTGTCGGCGTTTCGGAAGCCGACGAAAAGAACGACATCGTCGCTCGGCATGGTTCGGCGGCAGAGGGCACCTATACGCTGCGTAACGTCGTCGGGCCGTCCGGCTGGCGGATGCTGATGCACAACCCGGTGCTGCGCGACCGCATCGCGGAAGTGCTGTCATTCCGGGAAGATGCGACGTCGGTACGAAACGGATTGGTCGAAGCCGGACTCGACGGACTGCTCCTGGACGCCGTGATGGACGGTGTTGAAAAAGGCGCCTTTGCCCAGTTCTCGCGGGCGGGTCATATCTCCGCCAAGGCCGCGCGGCGGCTGCTGGAGCCGCTGCGCCTGGGAAAGGTCTATTCCGAAGCCTGCGAGGATGTCGGTTACGACCACGCCGCCCCCAAGCAGGTATCGCTGGAGGATGTTCGCAATCCGGTCGCCCGTAAGGCCGTGACCGAAATGATGAAGCAGGTCCGGGCGATCGTTCAGGCCCATGGCCTGCCGGATTACATCCATGTCGAACTCGCCCGCGACATCGGCAAAGGCCCCGAAGAGCGCGACCGGATCAAGAAGGGCATCGAAGACCTGAACAAGAAACGCGACAAGGCGCGCGCGGCGTTGGCCGAACACCTCGGGCGTCCTGGCAACGATGAGGAGTTGATGCGCTTCGAGCTTTGGACCGAACAGAACGGCTGGTGCCTTTATACCGGCGATTATATCGAGCCCGGCTGGATCGCCAGCGGCGACAACCGCGTGCAGGTGGATCATATCCTGCCATGGAGCCGGTTCGGCGACGACAGCTTCGCGAACAAGACGCTTTGCCTCGCGCGGGCCAATCAGGAAAAAAAGGGCCGCACCCCGTTTGAGTGGTTCGAGGCAGAGGGCAAGGATTGGGCGCTGTTCGCCAGCCGGGTGGAAGCCTGCAAGGAAATGAAGGGACGCAAGAAAGGCGGCTTCTACCTGCGGAAAAACGCTAAGGAGGTCGAGGAAACCTTCCGGAACCGCAATCTGGGCGACACGCGTTACGCCACCCGCCTGCTGCTGGATTTGCTCGCCCGCCTGTATCCCAAGGACGGAACCCGGCATGTCCTGGCGCGGCCGGGACAACTGACAGCCAAACTGCGCCGCGCGTGGGGGCTGGACGATATCAAGAAGGACGAGAACGGAAAGCGCAAAGACGACGACCGGCATCACGCGCTGGACGCGATTGTCATCGCGGCAACCAGCGAGGCCATGCTGCAAAAGCTCACGAAGGCGGCGCAGGAGGCCGAACGGCAGGGGCTGCATAAAGGGTTCGATTTCAAATACGTGGAACAGCCGGCGGCCGGATTTGCCCATGTGGTCCGAGAAGTGGTCGAGGGCGTCTTTGTGTCCCGGGCAGACCGGCACCGAGCGCGCGGCGAGGCCCATGCGGCCACAATCAAGCGGGTGGAAGTGGTCGATGGAGTCGAAACGGTGTTCGAGCGGAAGGCGGTCGCCAACCTCACACTCAAGGACTTGGATCGAATACCGATCCCATCGCCTTACGGCAAAATTGCCGACCCGAAGAAGCTACGTGACAGCATGATCGACGAATTGCGGCGATGGATCGAGAACGGAAAGCCCAAGGACCAGCCGCCGAGATCGCCAAAAGGAGATCTGATCGGAAAGGTCCGCATCCGGACAGACGATAAAGTTGCGGTCACTGTTCGTGGCGGGACTGCAAGCCGCGGCGAGATGGCGCGGGTCGATGTCTACAAAAAGCCCAACAAGCGGGGAAAAGCAGAATATTATGTAGTTCCCGTTTACCCTCATCAAATTGCGGATCGCATCAAGCAACCCCAACCGCCTGATGCTTATATTTTTCAGGGCAAACCCGACCAAAAACTGGATGCGGGCCATACTTTCCTCTTCAGTCTCTACTCCCATAGTCTCGTCGAGGTTGTTAAATCCGATGGATTTGTGATCCGCGGGTATTTCAAGGGGCTGGACCGATCGACGGGAAGTATCTCAATTTCTGCGCCCGAAAATCCTCGCAATGTGACCAAAAGCATTGGCGTAAAGACACTGGAGAAGTTCATAAAGCTAAATATGGATCGTCTTGGGAACATAAAGGAAGTCAGGAACGAGGTTCGGACATGGCATGGCGTGGCCTGCATGTAAGCCGCCGCAGCTACCTCTCTCTTGCCGATAACCAGATCGTCGCCAAACAGGACGAAGGAGAGGTTAGGGTTCCGATCGAGGACATTGCCTGGATTGTCCTCGACTCGCCGCAAGTGACGCTCTCCACAGCGCTAATCGCTGCCTGCATGGAAGCCGGCGTGGTCATCGTCACCACAGATCAGACCCACACGCCCAGCGGCATGCTACTGCCGTTCCATCGGCACCATCGGCAAGCCGAAATCGCCAGCGTGCAAAACGACGTTTCATTGCCATTAAAAAAACGGCTCTGGCAGGTTCTGGTCCGGCGGAAAATCGACAACCAAGCCAGTAACCTGATCGCTTGTGGGCGCGATGCCGCCGCTCTGCGCGCAATGGCCCATCTGGTTGGCTCCGGTGACCCCGATAACGTCGAGGCCAGGGCAGCACGGGCGTACTGGCCAAGGCTATTCGCCGACTTTATTCGCGACGACGGAACCGATAAGCGCAACGCACTATTAAATTACGGATATGCCATTGTTCGATCCGCGGTGGCGCGCGCACTGGTCGCGGCAGGGTTGCTCCCAGCGTTCGGGCTTAATCATGCCAGCGTCACCAACGCCTTCAATCTGGCGGATGACATGGTCGAGCCGTTTCGGCCATTCGTGGATCGGCAGGTCTGGGTTCTGACGTCCCAAGGGACTGTCAGAAAAGGCGAAACGACCGTCGCGGAGCGGCAGGCCCTGGCATCCATCCTTACCGAAACAACGACTTTCCGCGCCGAAACAGTGTCGTTGCTAACGGCGACGGAGCAGGCGGCGGAAAGTCTGGTCCGGGCGATGCAAACCCGGAGTCCGGTTGTCCTTCAACTTCCCCAAATGGACCCGTGATGCCGGAACAGGAGGCAAGATACGTGTGGTTATTCGTATTGTTCGACCTGCCTGTCGGAACCAAATCCCAGCGTCGCGACGCAAATCGATTCCGCAACTTCCTGAAGGACGATGGCTTTATGATGTTGCAGTTTTCAGTTTATGCGCGGGTTTGCCGCGGCGAAGATGGTGCGACCAAGCATATTGCCCGGGTAACCAGGAATCTGCCCGGACAGGGCAGCATCCGGGCTTTACAGGTAACAGACCGCCAATACGGGAGGATGAAGCTGTTGCTCGGTGAGTTGACAAAAAGCGAGTCCACCGGATCCCGGCAAATGGTCTTGCTGTGATTCTGATGAGGCAAATCATCAAAATCACAGCAATTCCAGTCAGATATCAGACACGGACCCTACCACAGGGAAATCGGTAGGGAAGCCACGGCCGGCGCGGGCGGGATGAACCCGAACGGCCAACCCTACCACAGGGAAATCGGTAGGGAAGCCACGGCTCCGGCATCCGTGCGAATGCGACCGCTGAAACCCTACCACAGGGAAATCGGTAGGGAAGCCACGGCGCCCCATCGCCTCCAGCGTCTCGGCGATGCACCCTACCACAGGGAAATCGGTAGGGAAGCCACGGCCCTGCTGGCCGGCTGGTGCGTCAT
>JAKBCJ010000359.1 GCA_021807975.1 Pseudomonadota bacterium
TCGCGGCCCTTCCCGCCCTTCGCGCTCTTCCAAGCAAAATGAAGACAGAATGACCGGCCGCGCTGGCGGTCCCGTCGCACGATCCTCTCACGGCGCCGGCTGATTCCCGGTCCAGATGCCAGCGCCCGACGCCCCATGTCCGATGGGTCCTTGCAGCAGCCTGTACCACCCCTGTGGCATGAAGCCATGCGCCGGTTGACGCTGCGCCGCCGGCTTGGAGGCGTGACCGCGTTCTGCTGGCCTGATTGACGACAGGTCCGAAGGGACCGTGACGAAATAAACCAATCGCTTAACGGAAGCCGGATACGTGTCACCGACCATTCGACCATTGCAACGATGATGTCGCCACACGTCCTGACCGGTCAGAACCAGCTTCACGCCGGGGCACGGAACCGCCATCTTGCGGCCGTGCTCCGCCTCAACCGCCTGACCCTGACCGATTTCCGCAACTACTCCGCGCTGACCTGGCGACCGGCGGCGCGCGTCGCTGTGCTGCACGGCCCGAACGGCAGCGGCAAAACCAACCTGCTGGAGGCGCTGTCGCTGCTCGTCCCCGGCCGCGGTCTGCGCAACGCCCGTAACGCCGACCTGCCGCGCCAGCCCGGCCCCGGCAGTTGGGCCGTCGCCGCCCGCCTGCAAACCGCGGACGGCGAACTCACGATCGGCACCGGCTGCGAACCGGGATCGGATCGCCGGGTCTTCCGGCTGGACGGCGCCGCCCCGCGCACCCGGGCCGATATCGCGCGGCTGGTCGCAGCCGTCTGGCTGACCCCGCAAATGGACCGGCTGTTTCAGGAAGGCCTGTCCGGCCGCCGCCGCTTCCTCGATCGCCTGGTCTGGGCGCTGGAACCGGGTCACGCCCGGGAGATGGCCGCCCATGACGCCGCCGTTCACAGCCGCAACCGCCTGCTGAGCGAAGGGCGGCACGACCGGGCATGGCTGGCCGGCCTGGAGGACTCCATCGCCCGCCACGCCGTCGCCGCCTCCGCCGCTCGGTTGGGTTTGGTCACCCGGCTGAACGCCCGGATCGAAGCCGGGGCCGGAGCGTTCCCCCCTGCCCGCATCGGTTTGGCCTGCCCGATCGCCGAACGGCTGGAAACCGAACCCGCGCTGGCCGTGGAAGACTGGCTGCGCGCCGGGTTGGCCGCGATTCGACCACGCGACGCCGCCGCTGGCAGCAGCGCCCTGGGCGCCCATCGCACGGACATGCTGCTGACCGACGTCACCACCGGCACGCCCGCCGCGCTTGCCAGCACCGGCCAGCAGAAGGCGTTGTTGATCGGGCTTGTCCTGGCGCACGCCCGCCTGATCGCCGAGGCCCGCGGCTTCGCGCCCCTGCTGCTGCTGGACGAACCGACGGTTCATCTGGACGCCGACCGCCGGCACGCGCTATTCACCGTCCTGTCGGGGTTGCAAGCCCAGACCGTCATCACCGGCACCGATGTAGAAACCTTCCTGCCCCTGGCCACCAAGGCGGAGGCTTTTGCCGTCCGTGACGGGCAACTTTGCCGCGACGAGCGTTTTCTTCCCCCGGAAACCGAAGCTGCCCCTGTCCCCGGCCCCCGCTAGATGCTATCTATTTAAGGTACACACCCAAACCGTATGGAGTCGTTCCCCGGCATGTCCGACAACGCCGCGCCGCCCCCCGATTCTGATCCCGATGCGTATGACGCTGCCTCGATCTCGGTCCTCAAGGGCCTCGATGCCGTCCGCCGCCGCCCGGGCATGTATATCGGGGACACCGATGACGGCTCCGGCCTGCACCATATGGCGTTCGAGATCATCGACAACGCGGTGGATGAGGTTCAGGCCGGCTTCGCGACCCGCTGCGAACTGACGCTGAACGGCGACGGCAGCGTCACCGTGCGCGACGACGGGCGCGGCATTCCCACTGATATCCATCCCGAGGAAGGGGTTTCGGCGGCCGAGGTCGTGCTGACGCGCCTGCATGCCGGCGGCAAGTTCAACCAGAACTCCTACAAAGTGTCCGGCGGCCTGCACGGCGTCGGCGCCGCAGTGGTCAACGCGCTGTCCGAATGGATGGAAGTCCGTATCTGGCGCCATGGGCAGGAGCATTTCATCCGCTTCCAGCATGGCGAGCCGGACGCGCCCCTGGCGATCATCGGCCCGACCGATCGCGTCAGCGGGACCGAGGTGGTCTTCAAGCCCAGCCCCGGCACCTTCACCAAGACCGAATTCGATTTCACCCTGCTGGAGCGCCGGCTGCGCGAACTGGCGTTCCTGAACTCCGGCATGACCATCGTGCTGCGCGACGAACGCCACACGCCCCCGGTCGAAAGCGTGCTGCGCTACGACGGCGGCCTGGTGGCGTTCGTTGACTGGCTGGACCGCTCGAAAAACCCCGTGTTCACCCCGCCGATCAGCCTGAAAGTGTCCGACGACGCGCAGGGTATCAGGGCGGAGTTCGCGTTGTCGTGGAACGACAGCTTCCACGAGACGATGCTGTGCTTCACCAACAACATCCCGCAGCGCGACGGCGGCACCCATCTGGCCGGTTTTCGCCAGGCACTGACCCGGGTTGTCACGAAATACGCTCAAAGCATGGGGAAGAAGGACTCCCTTGAACTGGTCGGCGAGGACATGCGCGAAGGCATGACCGCCGTGCTGTCGGTCAAGGTTCCTGATCCCAAATTCTCCTCCCAGACCAAGGACAAGCTGGTTTCGTCGGAGGTTCAGCCGGTGGTGCAGGCCGCCGTGGCGGACGCGGTTTCCCATTGGTTCGAGACGCACCCGAAAGAAGCCAAGGGCATCATCCAGAAGGTGATGGACGCCGCCGCCGCCCGCGAAGCCGCCCGCAAGGCGCGTGAACTGACGCGGCGCAAGGGCGTGCTGGATATTTCCACCCTGCCCGGCAAGCTGGCTGACTGCCAGGAACGCGATCCCGCCAAGTGCGAAATCTTCATCGTCGAGGGTGACAGCGCCGGCGGGTCCGCCAAACAGGGCCGCGACCGCAAATTCCAGGCGATCCTGCCGCTGAAGGGCAAAATTCTGAACGTCGAGCGTGCGCGCTTCGATCGCATGCTGGGCAGCCAGGAAATCGGCACCCTGATCACCGCCCTGGGCACCGGCATCGGGCCGGGCGCGGTGGACCAAGGCGGCTTCGACGCCGGGAAACTGCGCTACCACCGCATTGTCATCATGACGGACGCCGACGTCGATGGCTCCCACATTCGCACGTTGCTGCTGACGTTCTTCTTCCGCCAGATGCGCGACTTGGTTGAACGGGGGCATTTGTATATCGCCCAGCCGCCGCTGTATCGCGCCAAGCGCGGCAACGACGAACGCTATCTGAAGGACGACAACGCGCTGGAGTCGTTCCTGCTGGACAAGGCTTTGGCGGATGCCCGCCTGACTTATGCCAATGGGGACGTGCATGAGAAGGAAGACCTGCGCCGCGAGGTGAACCTGCTGCGGGAGGCGTCGCACAACCTGAAGCGCCTGTCCTCGGTGATCCCGGTGGCGCTGCTGGAACAGGCCGCCATCGCCGGTGTGTTGAACCCCGACCCGGTGCGCGCGACCGCCGCCGCGCCGGATTTTGCCACACGGTTAAATGCGGTGTCGCTGCCCACCGAACAGGGCTGGGTGGTCAGTGCGGATAACGGCCTGACGCTGTCCCGCACCGTGCGCGGCGTAGCCGAACGCTACGCGCTTGAACCGTCTGCTTTGCGCAGTGCGGAGGGTCGCTGGCTGGCCGAGCGCGCCACCGCGCTGGCGCAGCGGTTCAGCGTGCCCGCGAAGCTGAAGCTGGACGCACAGGAACCCGAGGTGGCCGGTCCGGCAACCGCCTATGACCGGATTATCGCCCATGGACGGCGCGGACTGTCGGTGCAGCGGTTCAAAGGCCTGGGCGAGATGAACCCCGACCAGCTTTGGCAGACGACCCTGGATCCGTCGATCCGCACACTGCTGCAAGTCAAGGTCGGCGATTCCGAAGATGCCGCCCAGGTGTTCAGCACGCTGATGGGCGATGTGGTCGAACCTCGGCGCGACTTTATCGTCGGAAATGCGCTGAAGGTGGCCAATCTGGACGTGTAGGCAGCCAGAGACGGACAGATGGACGCGCGCACTGCGGTGGGCTTCTAACAGGCCCATCGCCCGCCTTATTGTCTTCCCCGGTCAGAACTCAGCGATCGCGGGACTCGCGTGGAGACCGCACGCCGAGCGCGCCTCCATTGCGCCGGAAGCCGCCGGCCGACCGTCAAGCGAACCGCTGATTTCGCCGCATAGTCCTGGCGAACTGTCCGTCTTTCGGGGACAACGCAGGCACCGGTCCACAACAAGACCCCACCGGCGGAGCGCGGCCGCTGGCGCGGCGGATCAGGTTCACAGTCTTCATCCGGTGTTTCGCCGCCGTTTGGATAGTGTCTTCAGCCGACGACTGACCATCGCACAACATACACTTATATGTAGAAATAAAATATTACAAACAACTATTAGTTGCATATATCGCCATCAATTATCGTACCCGCACGTTCGGTCGGTATTTCGAAGGTCCCGCATGTCAACCACTACGCGGTCGCTCGCACAGGTTTTTGCCGTGAACACCGACAATCTGACCTGGACAAGTCCGTTCGGGGGCACCTGGGGTGCGCCGGCAAACTGGCAGGATTCAACCGCCGGCACCGTCGCCACGGCACCGCCGGCCGCAACCAATCCCGTGACCATTGCCGGCGGCAGCGGCGGTTATTTCAACAATATCGCCGGCAATGGATTGGCCGCACAGGTCGCCGTGACAGGAAACGTCCTGCTGTGGGGCACGCTGGGCATCACCGGCGGGGTTACCGTGGCTGCCGGCGGGGAACTGGATCTGGACGGCGGCGCCAGCCTGGCCGCCGTCGGGCTGACTTTGGCGGACGGGGCGGGAATGCAGGCCGCCGACGCCAGTACGGTCACGATTTCCGGCGCCGCCGCCGTGGCGGGCGGTCTGCTGCTGGCCGCCAGCGGTGCGTCCATGCAATTCGGCTCATTGATTGTCGGCGGTGGCCAGAACACCGCGACCGTGGCGGTCGATGCCGGGTCGTCGATCGAAATCGGCTCCGCCGGGACGGTCATCCCCGGCGCCATCGCCATCGACACCGGCCAAACCGCCACCATCAGCGGAACCCTGGACGGCAACGTGGCGGTGAA
>JAKBCJ010000360.1 GCA_021807975.1 Pseudomonadota bacterium
GTTCGGCGCCTCCGGTCAGTTGGAAGAAAGCCAGCGGACCGCAGATCGCGGCGACCACCATGCCCAGGATGGACGCACCCATCGCGGCCTTGTCCCCGATGATCCGGCCCAGCAGACCAGACACCAGGGCGCCAGCCAGCGGCGCGAAAACGGCGAGAGCATAGAACATGGTCAGCCCTTCATCAGGTTGACGTCTTCAACCTGGATCGACCCGCGATTGCGGAAATAGATGACGACGATGGCGAGGCCGATCGCTGCCTCGGCCGCCGCGACCGTCAGCACGAACATC
The DNA here is from genome assembly GCA_021807975.1 of Pseudomonadota bacterium. Taxonomy (GTDB): domain Bacteria; phylum Pseudomonadota; class Alphaproteobacteria; order Acetobacterales; family Acetobacteraceae; genus Rhodopila. Next base: position 290 of record JAKBCJ010000360.1, read on the forward strand.
GCCATGATCTGCCCCGCGAGATCGTTCAGCGCGGCGGAAAAGGCTACAAAGTTCAGGTTGACCGCGAGCAGGATCAGCTCGATCGACATCAGGATGACGATGACGTTCTTGCGGTTCAGGAAGATGCCAAAAATGCCAAGGACGAGCAGAATGGCGGAGACCACGAGGTAGTGGCCGAGACCGATGGCCATCATGAACGGGATTCCCCCCCAAGTGTCATGGCCGGGTTTAGCCCGGCCACCCACGTCTTGCGTGGTCTGGTCGAAGAACAGTCGTAAGCACCCAAATCCAACCCAGCCATCGCTCGATTGAGAGACAGGACGGCCAGCCCCCCGCGATCAATGGTGACCATGGCCGTGCCCCCCGTGGTCACCATGTCCATGATCGTCGTGGCCATGGCCGGCGTGCGCGTCGGCCGGTTCCGGTTCGGGTTCCTTCGGCCGCAGATAGCCGCCGGACGCAGTCGTGCCGGCCCCAAGAGAAAGCGACATCATCTGAAGGGTTTGAGAAACCGAGCGTTCGGTTTGCGTGCGGATATTCTGATGACGGGAGGTCTTGCGGTCGCGCAGCGTCAGCACGATGGCGCCGATCATCGCGACCATCAGGATCAGCCCGGCGGTCTGGAACAGGAACACATAGTCGGTGTAGAGAATCCGCCCCAGCGCCACGGTGTTGGACACGCCCGACGGGACCGGCGACATGCGCAACTGCCCGGCGGACGGCGCCAGCGTCCAGCCGCCCAGCACCGCGGCCAGTTCGATGAACAGCACCGCGCCGACGGTCGCGCCCGCGATCCAGTAGCGCTGAACGCCCTTACGCAGATCCTCGAAATCGACGTCCAGCATCATGACGACGAACAGGAACAGCACCGCGACCGCGCCGACATAGACGATGACCAGGATCATCGCCAGGAACTCGGCCCCCGCGATCAGGAACAGCGCGGCGGCGTTGAAAAACGCCAGGATCAGGAACAGCACCGAGTGGACCGGATTGCGGGAACTGACCACCATGGTGGCCGACCCCAGCAGGATCGCGGCGAAAAGGTAAAACAGGATCGCGGTGATCATCTGTAGGGTGCGTCCAATTCCAGCCGGCGCGCCAGCTCCGGTTCCCACCGGTCACCGTTCGCGAGCAGCTTGTCCTTGTTATACATCAGCTCTTCCCGCGTCTCGGTCGCGAACTCGAAGTTCGGTCCCTCGACGATAGCGTCCACCGGGCAGGCTTCCTCGCACAGGCCGCAGTAGATGCACTTGGTCATATCGATGTCATAGCGCGTGGTGCGGCGGGACCCGTCGTCACGCGGTTCGGCTTCGATGGTGATGGCCTGCGCCGGACAGATCGCCTCGCACAGTTTACAGGCGATGCAGCGTTCCTCGCCATTGGGATAGCGGCGCAGCGCGTGCTCACCCTTGAAGCGCGGGCTGATCGGCCCCTTCTCGTAGGGGTAGTTGATGGTGACTTTGGGCTTGAAGAAATAGCGCAACGTCAGCGCCATACCGGCGACGAGTTCCCCTAGTACGAGGCTGCGCGCGGTGCGGTCTAGGAATGCCATTTAGTTGGCCCCGTTCATGATGGGGAAGAGTCTGTTAAGCATTGGGAAGCCACCCGAAGGCCATCAGCACCCCGGCGGTCAGCACCAGCCACACCAGCGACAGCGGCAGGAACACTTTCCACCCCAGGCGCATCAGCTGATCGTACCGGTAGCGGGGGAAGGTGGCGCGCGTCCACAGGAAGAAAAACAGCACGACGCAGATTTTCAGCACGAACCAGACGACGCCGGGGATCCAGGTAAACGGTTCCATATTGAACGGTGCCAGCCAGCCGCCCAGGAACAGGATGGTGGTCAGCGCGCTCATCAGGATCATGTTCGCGTATTCGCCCAGGAAGAATAGCGCGAAGCTCATGGACGAGTATTCGACAAAGAACCCGGCGACGATTTCCGACTCGCCTTCGGGCAGATCGAAAGGCGATCGGTTGGTTTCCGCCAGGGTGGAGATGAAGAACACCACGAACATCGGGAACAGCGGGAGGCAGAACCATACTGTCTGCTGCGCCTTGACGATCGCCGTCAGATTCAAACTGCCGACGCACAGCAGCACCGTCACCAGCACGAAGCCCATGGAGACTTCATAACTGACCATCTGCGCGGCGGAACGCAGCGCGCCGAGGAACGCGTATTTCGAATTCGATGCCCAGCCGGCAATGATGATGCCGTAAACACCGAGCGAGGAAATGGCGAAAAGGTAGAGGATGCCGACGTTGATGTCGGCGATGGCCCAGCCGTCGTTCACCGGGATAACCGCCCAGGCCAGCATTGCCAGCATGAAGGTCAGCATTGGTCCCATCAGGAACAGCAGGCGGTTGGAGCCGGAAGGAATGATGGTTTCCTTCATCAGCATCTTCAGCGCATCGGCGAAGGGCTGCGCCAGACCGAAGGGGCCGACCACGTTGGGCCCCTTGCGGAGTTGCATCGCCGCCAGGACCTTGCGTTCCGCATAGGTCAGATAAGCCACGCCGATCAGCAGCGGCACCAGCAGGGCCAGGGCCTCGATGAAGGTCAGCAGGACGATGCCGGTATCAGTATTGTGGAAGAAATCGTACATCGGGCTACTCCGCCGCCAGCGCGGGCGCGGATTGCGCGTCCACGCAGGCCGCCATCGTCGGGCTGGACCGGCTGATCGGGTCGGTCTGATAGTAGTTCCGGATCGACGAACTCAGCGGCATATCGGACAGGACCGACGGGTCGCCAACCGGGCCGGTGTGGTCGGAGCATCCGAAGCGCGCCAGATGGCCGATACGGCCGAACACCGGGTTGACCTGTTCCATCCGCTTCCGCAGGGCGTCGATGGTGTCGTAGGGCAGCGTCTTGCCAATCACCGCGCTGAACGCGCGCAAAATGGTCCAGTCTTCCCTGGCCTCCCCGGGCGGATACACCGCCATGAAGCCGCGCTGCGCTCGGCCTTCGGTATTGACGTAGGTGCCGGACTTTTCCGTGTACGCTGCGCCCGGCAGGATGACGTCCGCCCGGTGTGCGCCGGCATCGCCATGGTGGCCTTGATAGACCACGAACGTGCCGGCGGCGATGCGGGACGGATCGAACTCATCCGCGCCCAGCAGCCAGAGCACATCGACGCCGCCATTCAGCATGTCGCCGGCGGTCTTCCCATTCTGACCAGGGACGAAGCCGAGGTCCAAAGCGCCCACGCGGCCGGCAGCAGTGTGCAGCACGTTGAAGCCATGCCAATCCTGCGAAAGCGCGCCGACCTGCGCGGCCAGACGCCACGCCGCGGCCAGGATCGCGCTGCCATCGGGACGGGCGAGCGCGCCCTGGCCGACAACGATCATCGGCTTCTTGGCCGCGGCCAGGATTTTGGCGAAGTCTCCGGTCCCGGCATGCAGATCGGTCAACGCCGCGGCCGAGGCACCCAGATTGGTGACCGGGTACGTCAGGTCGCTGTCGGTTCCGATCATGCCGATCGGCAGGCCGCTCGCCAGCCAGGCCTTGCGGATGCGGGCGTTCAACACCGGCGCTTCGCGGCGCGGATTGGCACCGACGATCAGCAGCGCATCGGCTTCCTCGATCCCGGCAATGGAAGTATTAAAGCAGTAGAAATCGCGGCGGGAGGCATCCAGCTTGGCACCGTCCTGGCGGCAATCGACATTGGCCGAACCCAGGCTGGCGAGCAGATCCTTCAGTGCCAGAACGCTTTCCGCATCGACCAGATCACCGGCAATAGCACCGATCCGGTCGCCCGACAGCGTCTTCAGCTTCGCGGCGATGGTAGCGAATGCCTCATCCCAGGTCGCGGCGCGCAGCTTGCCGTTTTCCCGCACCCAGGGGCGGTCCAGCCGGCGGCGTTTCAGGCCGTCGATGGAAAAGCGGGATTTGTCGCCCAGCCATTCCTCGTTCACGTCTTCATTGATGCGCGGCAGGATGCGCAGCACCTCGGTGCCGCGGGCGTCGATGCGGATATTGGTGCCAACCGCGTCCAGCACGTCGATGCTGTCCACTTTCGCCAGCTCCCACGGGCGGGCGACAAAGGCATAGGGCTTGGAGGTCAGCGCACCGACCGGGCACAAATCGATGATGTTGCCAGAGAGTTCCGACCCCAACGCCTTTTCGACATAGGTGCCGACTTCCATGTGCTCGCCGCGCGCGGTCGCACCCAGGTCGGGCACGCCAGCGACTTCGGTGATGAAGCGGATGCAGCGCGTGCAATGGATGCAGCGGTTCATCGACGTCTTCACCAGCGGGCCGAGGTTCTTGTCCGGCACCGCGCGCTTGTTTTCATCGTAGCGCGAGTGATCGGCCCCGAAACCCATGGCCTGATCCTGCAGATCGCACTCGCCGCCCTGGTCGCAGATCGGGCAATCCAGCGGATGGTTGATCAGCAGGAATTCCATCACGCCACGACGACCCTTGCGGACCATCGGGCTGTCCGTGTGAACGACCATGCCCTCGGCGACCGGATATCCGCAGGACGCGATGGGTTTGGGCGGAGTCTTTTCGACTTCGACCAGGCACATGCGGCAGTTGCCGGCAATGGACAGGCGTTCGTGGTAGCAGAAGCGCGGGATTTCGATCCCCGCCTGTTCGGCTGCCTGAAGGATGGTCGAGCCGGCGGGAACCTCGACCTCGATACCGTCGATTGTGAGTTTCGGCATGGTCCTACTCCGCCGCCATCGGCATCGAGCGTTTTCTGTACGACGCGATCCGCTCTTCCATCACAGGGCGGAAATGCCGGATCAGGCCCTGGATCGGCCACGCCGCCGCATCCCCCAGGGCGCAAATCGTGTGGCCCTCGACCTGCCGCGTCACTTGTTCCAGCGTATCGATTTCGT
>JAKBCJ010000361.1 GCA_021807975.1 Pseudomonadota bacterium
GCGGCTGAAGCCGGTAGCGATGGAGCGGGTGTAGGGCGGGGGCGGCGGCGATGGCAGCTGTCAGAAACCTCGGCGGGATGGCTTGAGAACGCCGATGCAACGGCCGTGTCGGGCAACGTTCACAGCATGGACGAACCGGTAGAATTCATAGCGAGATAGCGACTTCCGTCAAACGATGCGGTTGTTGCGCCTTATATCCTCAGTGCGAGACCAGCGAACACCGCTCGCCGCGCAGCAGCAGGTTCCGCGTCACCCCGCCCAGCGCCCATTCACGTATCCGGCTGTGGCCATACGCGCCCGCCACAAGCAGATCGGCCCCGTGTTCCTTGACGATCGCATCCAGCCTTGCGGCGTCGTCGTCGGTCGAAAGCGCCGCCATGGCCGTTGCCGTTACCCGATGACGTTTCAGCCACGCGACCACGTCGTCCAGGTGCGCTTGGGCCGCGGCCATATCCTCCGCCGCCGCGATTTCGACAACCGTCACCTGCCCGGCCAGCTTCAACAACGGCAGCGCATCGCGGATCGCCCGCCGGCTCTCCGCCGATTCCTTCCAGCCGACGACGATATGGTCCAGCGCCAGTGTGCTTGTCTCCGCCGGCACGATCAGGCACGGCCGCCCGGCCTGCATGACGAAATCGCCCATATCGACATGACGGGACGTGTCGAAGAACGAAACATTCCGGTCCACGCCGGTGACGACCAGATCGGCGCAGCGTGCTTCTTTCGCCAGATGATCCGACAGCGGCTTGTAAGAGACGACCGACCGCCATTCCCCGCCGGGAAACGCGGCGCGGAATTCGGCCTCGGCGGCTTTCATGTCGTCATCGATTTGCTGGCGGTCCTGCTCGATGATGTCGCTGGGCACGTAGCCGTCATTATACAGGATGCGCATGGGCTGGCAGACCGCAATGCCGGTCAGGCTGGCGTTCAGGCGCCCCGCGATGGCCCCGGCAATATGCAAAAGCCCGGTGTTGGGGTGCCCGATTTCGAGATGAACCATCACAGTGGCGACGCCCATGGCCTGCACTCCCTTACCTCGATCAATGGTGTAGCTTACTAACCACACCTAACAGGGGCATTGACGCGCATCAACGGTTCGGCCCGACACATTCGGCTATCGTGTCCGGCGGGATGATACTGGCCGCAATGGTGCCGTTCAGGAGAGAATGCAATGCAAATCAAGCGCGAGCACCATATCAACTTCTGGTACATCGTCGCCGCGATGCTGGCGGTGATGGTGATCCAGGACTTCATGGTCACCGCCTCGCAAACCAGGACGATCCCGTACAGCGAATTCCAGGACCTGGTTGGCCGGGCGGAGGTCGGGGATCTGGTTGTCGGGCCGACAACCATCACCGGTACGCTGAAGAATGCCAAACCAAACGAGCCGAAGCAGTTCAAAACCTATCGCGTGCCGCCGGACATAGCCGACAAGCTGACGGCGGCGAAGCTGCCGTTTTCCGGCGAACCGCCGCCGGGCATTCTCATGTCCGTGCTGGGATGGGTGGTGCCGTCGCTGGGCTTCCTGTTGCTGTGGATGTTCATGATCCGCCCGATGACCGGCCAGGGCATGGGCGGCGGCATGGGCGGCCTGATGTCGGTCGGTAAAAGCCGGGCAAAGGTGTACGTCGAAACGGACACGAAAGTGACATTCGCCGACGTGGCCGGGGTCGATGAGGCCAAGGACGAATTGCGAGAGGTCGTCGATTTCCTGAAAGACCCTTCGGTTCACAGCAGGCTGGGCGCCCGGATGCCCAAGGGCGTGCTGCTGGTCGGGCCGCCCGGAACCGGTAAAACATTGCTCGCCCGCGCGGTCGCCGGTGAAGCGGGCGTGCCGTTCTTCTCCATCTCCGGCTCCGAGTTCGTGGAAATGTTCGTCGGCGTCGGCGCCGCGCGTGTCCGCGACCTGTTCGAACAGGCTCGGCAGCATGCGCCCGCCATCGTGTTCATCGACGAACTGGATGCGCTGGGCCGGGCGCGAGGATCGTTTATGGCTGGCGGGGGGCATGACGAGAAAGAGCAGACGCTGAACCAGTTGCTCAGTGAACTGGATGGGTTCGATTCCGCCAGCGGGGTTGTGCTGCTGGCCGCGACCAACCGGCCGGAAATCCTGGATCCGGCGCTGTTGCGCGCCGGACGCTTCGACCGTCAGGTACTGGTGGACCGGCCGGATCGCAAAGGCCGGGCCGATATCCTGCTGGTGCATCTGAAGAAAATCCAGCTTGCCCCGGCAGTGTCGGTCGATGCTATCGCCGCGCTGACCCCGGGATTTTCCGGCGCCGATCTGGCCAATCTGGTGAACGAGGCCGCCCTGCTGGCCACCCGCCGTTCCGGTGAGAACGTGACGCTGGAAGACTTCACCCGGGCGATCGAGCGGATCGTCGCCGGCCTGGAAAAGCGCAACCGGCTGCTGAACCCGCACGAGCGGGACGTGGTGGCGCATCACGAAATGGGGCACGCGCTGGTGGCAATGTCCCTGCCCGGCATGGATCCGGTGCAGAAGGTGTCGATCATTCCGCGCGGGATCGCGGCGTTGGGATATACCATGCAACGGCCGATCGAGGACCGCTTCCTCATGGATCGCGCCGAACTGGTGAACCGGATGACCGTGCTGCTGGGCGGCCGGGCGGCGGAAAGCCTCGTGTATCCGGACGTGTCCACCGGGGCCGGCGACGATTTGTCCAAGGCCACCGACATCGCCCGCGCAATGGCCGTGCGCTATGGCATGGATAAGACCCTCGGTCAGGTCACCTATGAGCCGGAGACATCCTCGGTGATGGAAGTGCCGGGCGCGGCGGACTGGCACGTCCGGCGATATGGCGAGAAGACCGCCGAAGCCATCGATTCCGCCGTTCAGGTGCTGATCGAGGGCGCATTCCAGCGCGCCCTGGCGATCCTGCGGACCAACCGCGACCTGCTGGATCAGTCCGCCAGCCGGCTGCTGACGCAGGAGACGTTCTCGTCCGAGGAATTGACCGAAATCGCGGCCAAATTGCAAAATAATCCAATACCATAATGGTGACGGTGCTTTGACGCCGATCAAAGACGGGGGATCGGACGCGGCGCAGTCTGTGTTGGCAACCTGGAGGAACCAGCGATGCCAATCACTGCGGCAGACATCATGACCGCCCCCGCCATTGTCGTGTTGCCTGAAACCAATATGGCGGAAATCGCTTCCCTGCTAGCCAGCAAGCATTTCAGTGCCGTACCGGTGTGTCATCCCGATAACACCCTGGCTGGTATCGTCAGCGAGAGCGATATCCTGAAGCCGTTCCGGGAGTCGGTTCGCGCCCGACGGGACTGGTGGCTGGGCGTGATCGCGGAGGGCGAGACGCTGCCGGAGGATTTTCTGGACTACCTGCGCCAGGACATGCGAACCGCCGCCGACGTGATGGTGCGGCCTGTGCATACCGCGGTCGAAAGCACGACGCTGCCGGAACTCGCTGAAGCAATGATCAAGCACACGGTCAAGCGCCTGCCGGTGCTGCGCGACGGCAAGGTTGTGGGTGTGGTCAGCCGATCCGATCTGGTCGCGGCGATCGCCCGCGATCCGACGATGCTGCTTTAGAATTAGCCCCATCCGGGGCAGGGAGATACCGAACCATGACCAACAGACAACTGGCTGAGATCGTTCGCCGAACCAACCCGGTGACGCTTCCCGCGACGGCCACGGTTCAGCAGGCCTGCCAGACGATGCGCGACCACAGGATCGGCGCGATCCTGGTGACCGAACCGGATGGCCGCCTCGCGGGTCTTTTCACCGGGCGCGACGCGGTGGCCCGTGTCGTGGCCGAAGCGCTCGATCCTGCCGCCACGACGCTGGGTGCTGTCATGACCCCGCGGCCCGATACGCTGAAGCCCCATGCCAGCGCGATCGAGGCATTGCGGATGATGCAGGATGGCGGCTACCGCCATCTTCCGCTGGTGGATGGCGAACGGATCGCCGGCATCGTGTCCCGCGGCGATTTCTGCGGTTTGGAACAGGCCCGCCTGGATGATGAGACGGGGTTCTGGGAGATCCTTTGAAGGCGCGCGCCGGGTTGCCGGTCTGACAGCCTAAGGGGATGCCCGGAGTTCGTCGCGTCAAGGCGCGTGCGCTTCGCGTCGGTGCCGCGTGCTGGCTTGAAGGTCGCGGGCTATTCGCCGAACCCGGGCGCGAGCTCTGCCGGAGTTGCGTAACCTCCACACATTCACCCGGCCGCGCCTTATTCCCGGGCGAAGGCACTTTCATCGATCGGCTCGGTGAAACCCCCGCCCGGCCCCGCGACCCGCCAATCTTTGGGGGTGCCTAGACCGCAACCGCGTGGCGCCCGGCGGCGGGGTCCAGATAGGCATCGAACACGCTGGCGACGCGGCGAACCAAATTCCGCATCGCCTCCGGCACCGTAACGGTTCCCCGCTCGATCCGCGCCAGCCCGTCGTCCGCCAGGGGGCGCAGCGCCGCCATTTCCCTGTCCAGATAGGTGGGCGCGAAGCCGCGGCGCCGCAGTACGGCGGGAACATCGACGCGCAGGTCGCACATCAGCCGCTCGATGATCTCGCCGCGCAGCCCATCGTCGGGGGTTAGCGCCAGGCCGCGGGCAGTGGCGAGTTGGCCGGCATCGATCTGCTCCCGCCATCCTTTCAGGTCGGCGATATTCTGCACGTAGCCATAGCGCGACAGACCGATCGATGAGGCACCGAAGCCGATCAGGGCATCGGCGGGATCGTCGGTATAGCCTTGGAAGTTGCGCCGCAGCGTCCCGTCCAGGCGGGCCTGTGCCAGCGAGTCGGCTGGCCTTGCATAATGATCCAGGCCGATCCTCATATACCCCGCCCGCACGAGAGCGTCCCCGATCGCCTGTTCCTGCCGCAGGCGCGTATCCGCGTCCGGCAGCGCCGCGTCGTCTATGACCCGCTGATGTTTCATCATCGACGGCACATGGGCATAGCCGAACACCGAAAACCGGGCCGGGTTCAGGGTCAGCGCGGCCTCGACGGTGGCCAGGCAGGATTCGACCGTTTCGTGCGGCAGCCCATACAGCAGGTCCAGGTTGATCGCCTGGATGCCGGCACCGCGCAGCAGCTCGACGCATCGCCGGGTCACGGCCAGGCTTTGCACCCGGGCGACCGCCTTCTGCACCGCCG
>JAKBCJ010000362.1 GCA_021807975.1 Pseudomonadota bacterium
CACCTGTGTGACCGTGGTTTCCATGGTGCTGGCATTGGCCCCCGGATAGCTGGCCGAAACCGTGACTTGCGGGGGCGCGATATCGGGGTAGGAGTCGATACCCATGCCTTGCAGCGCAATCACGCCAGCAAGACAGATCAAAAGGGCGATCACCCATGCGAAGATGGGCCGTTTGATGAAAAACTCGGGCATGTCTGGGCCTCGTCTAGCGCGGCGTGGGGCCTGGCGCGGGCGCGGCCTGCGGTGGCCAGGGGGTGGCCTTCACTTTCTCGCCTTCATGCACCGACAATATACCCGTGACGATAAGCTGGTCGCCGTCGGCTAGTCCGCTGGTGACGATCCAATCCGTATCCAGGCTGTTTTCCGCCACGATATCCTTGCGCTCCACCTTGCCGTGCGAATCCACCACCAAGGCGTAGGCCCCCACCGTATCGCGCTGCACCGCCTGCTGGGGCGCCAGAAATACGTTGCGTTGCTGACCGAACTTAACCACCAGGGTAACATACATGCCCGGCAGAAGCACATGTCCGGCGTTGGGTACCAACGCCCGCAAATTCACGGCGCCGGTGGCTGGGTTTACCGCCACGTCCGAAAAATCGAGCGTGGCGGGTTCAGAATAGGTGGCGCCATTGGGCAGCACGATTTTCGCCTTGGTCTGGCTCTGTGCCGCCAGGGAAACGTCAGATGCCTGGCGCAGAGTCAGCAGATCCGCGGCACTGATCGCGAAATTGGCATATACGAAATCTATATTCTGAACAGTGGTTAATAGCGTCCCGCCGGCGCCCACATCCGTGGTGGCCGAACCGACCACGGCACCTGGAGTAACCAATTGCTGGCCGGCCACCCCATCGATCGGCGAGGTGACCTTGGTATAGCCGAGGTTGATCCTGGCACTATCGACCGCGGCCTGGTCGGCCATCACGCGGGCAGCGGCGCTGCGCTTCGCGGCATCCGCGTCGTCCACGGTTTGCTGGGAAACCGAGCCCGCGGGCAGCAATCTGTGGTCGCGCGCGGCAATCACCGTATCGTTGTCGAGGGTGGCGCGGTCACCGGCCAGCACCGCGAGAGCGTTGTTGAGCACCGCGCGGTAATAAGTAGGGTCGATCTCAAACAATACCTGTCCCTGGTGAACCGTGCTGCCTTCCGTATAGGGCCGGCGCAACAGCACGCCGGAAACACGCGCCACCACATTGGCGGTGTTATAGGCGGAAAGCCGGCCGGTCAGGCTGCGTTCCAGCGGCACGGATTGGCTATGCAGGGTCAGTATGCCCACCACCGGTGGTGGAGGTGCCGGCGGCTTTGCCGGCTTGCCACACCCCGAGAGCAGGCCAAGCCCGCCGGTCAGAAGGGCAAAGGGCAGAATGCCGCACTTTGTCCGTTGTGTGAGGCGTCCAGGATTTGTGCGCTCTGACATGCGAATTCCGTCAGTGATCGGTCGGAGACATTGGCACGCGTGGCACGCGTGGCGCGGGTGGCGGCGGCGCCAACCCCGGCTTGCCGTGCCATTGCCAGCCGCCGCCGAGATTCTTGATCAGTCCGACACTGTCCTGAACCATCAGGGCTTGCGTGTCGGTCAGGCTCTGTTGGGCTTGCAGTAGCGTCAATTGCTGGCCCAACACGTTCTGGCGACTGGCTGTGCCAGCTTCCAGCTGCGCCTTCTGGCTGGCGAACAAGGCGCTGGAGCCATCGTAAACACCCGCGAAGGCCCGCGCCTGCTGGCGCAAATGGTCGAGGGTCGAAAGACTGTCCTCGACACTCTGGAACGCGGCCAGAACCGTCTGTCGATAGGTCGCGGCATCCTGATCGAACGTCGCGCGTGCTTCACCCAACGCGGCCCGGCGGGCGCCTCCTTCAAAGAAGGTTGGCGCCAGGGTCGGCCCCAGAATCCAATACTGGTTCGGCAACGAAAACAGCTGGCCAAGCATGTTGCTCTCCAAGCCGAACTCGGCCGAGAGACTGAGCGAGGGAAAGAAAGCGGCAATGGCAACGCCAATCTGCGCGCTGGCCGCCGCGGCCGTTCGTTCGGCGCTGACGACGTCGTAGCGGCGTTCCAAAAGCTCCGACGGGACGGAAACCGGTATATCCGGGACAACGAACCGATAGGCAGGGTCGGGGGCGAGATGAAAGGTCTCCGGCGGCACGCCCACCAGCACGGCAATCGCGTGTTCGTATTGTTCGCGCGCCGCCTCGGTGTTTTCCCGTGCGGCGATCGCGGCCTCGAGCGTGTTCTGCGCGCTCAGCACCTGGTCGTTCGACGCGGCCCCCTGTGTGAACGCCGCCTTGGTCATGCCCAGAAGCTCGGAGTCTATCCGTTCCTGGTGCCTAAGCAGCTCGGTATCGACATCCGCCTGGCGCAATTGAAAATACGCGGCGGCCACGCTCGAGGTGATTGACAGGCGTTCCCCGGCCAGCTCGGCGTCACTGGCCTCGGCGGCGGCCCGGCTGGATTGAATCTGCCGGCGTACTTTGCCCCACAGATCCAGCTCCCAACTGGCGGAAAGCGTAGACCCGAACGCCGGCTGAAAACTGGCGGGGTTGAACAGATTATTGCCGCCGCTCGGGCCGGCCTTGTCAGCTGTCAGTGTGCCCGCGACGGTCGGGAAAAGTCCGGCCACGTTGGCGGCCACCACCGCATGCGCCACCCGGTCGGCGGCCTGTTGCGCTTCTATGCCTGGATTGGCCGCCATCGCCCGGCCGATCAGCGCGGTCAGCTGTGGGTCGCGATAGCTCGTCCACCAGGTGCTCGAGATCGCCCCCTGTGGGTTCGCATCGGCGCGACGCCAGGCAACACCGGCGGTGAAGCTTTGCGGCACCGCAACCATCGGCCGCCGATAATCCGGCCCGAACGTGCACGCACTCAGGCACAAAGCCATCGAGGCGGCATACAGGGAAATGGGTTTGACCACGTCGAAAACGTCCTTGCCAGGCGCCCCGTGGAGACGAGCGATTGTTACGGCCATGCAGCCAACGATCCAGATACGCTGCCAGACCGACAGGTTAATGTGAAACGCCCCGGGGCGAGGCGCGAGAATTGACAGACAGGCGGCTCAGACTGAACCGAACGGTTCGGTTCAATTAGGGGAGGGGTCGACGGCCGGCAAGAGGCATACTGCGCCACCGATGGCGAAAAACGCGTCCCCTCGGCCCGGATCACGCCGCGGGTTCTGTATAAGCCATTGATCCGTTTAGGTTATCATAAGTTCGGCAACAGGAACGTGTCCGAGTGCGGCTGGCCGATGTGTCACGATCGACAGGAAATTGCCCGCGGCCCGCCGCCGTTCCGGCAGGCGAGGCAGGCGGGGGCATGGTCGGCGTCGACGGATATCGTCAAAGCCCTGAACCGCGCGGGAGGGGGACGACTGGAGTCTGCCGGGTATTTCGATCAAAGTCCGGCCATGGCCGAGTGGCCGTCCGTCCGGGCCGCGCCTGCGACCAGCGCCGCTTTCGCCGGATATCCCTCTGTCCGACAACCCGCCTCTGTATCCCTCTGCCGTATCCTTCTGCAGGGAGATCACTCCCCGGACGGGGGGCCAGAACCGTAGGAGTTTGCCGCATGAAGCACCGCGTCCTGGGCCGAAATGGTCCGAAAATCTCCGCCATTGGCTTCGGCTGCATGGGGCTCAACCATGCCTACGGCACCCCGCTCACCCGACGGGAAGCGATCGCGTTGCTGCGTAGCGCGGTCGATCTTGGCGTTACCCTCTTCGACACCGCGGAAGTTTACGGCCCCTACACGAACGAGGAGATCGTGGGGGAAGCCCTCCGTCCCGTTCGCGAGCAGATCGTCATCGCCACCAAGTTCGGTTTCACCATCACGGATGGCCGCGCGACGGGCGTCAACAGCCAGCCTGCCCATATCCGCGCGGTGGTCGATGCCTCGCTGAAGCGTCTCGGGGTCGAGACGATCGACCTCCTGTATCAGCATCGTGTCGACCCAACCGTCCCGATCGAGGACGTCGCGGCCACCGTCCGCGACCTCATCGCCGCCGGCAAGGTCCGCCATTTCGGTCTGTCCGAACCCTCCGCCGCCACCCTCCGCCGCGCCCATGAAGTGCACCCGGTGGCCGCGGTCCAGAACGAATACTCGCTCTGGACGCGCGGACCAGAAACCAACGGCATCTTCGCCACCTGCGCCGAGCTTGGTATCGGTTTCGTCGCCTACAGCCCGCTGGGTCGCGGCTTCCTCGCTGGCGCCATCGACCAGGCAACCGTGCTTCCCCCACAGGATTTCCGCCACCAATTGCCCCGCTTCAGCCCGGACGCCATGGCCGCCAACGCCGCCCTGGTCACCCTCATCCGTCGGATCGGCCAGGAAAAATCAGCGACCCCCGCGCAAATCGCACTCGCCTGGTGCCTGGCCCAACACCCGTTCATCGTCCCCATCCCCGGGACCACCAAATTATCCCGCCTCGAGGAAAACCTCGAAGCCGCCAATCTCCTGCTCACCAGCGCTGATCTCGCGGCCATCCAAAGCGTCCTGGCCGATGTCCCCATCACCGGCGAACGCTACCCAGAACACCTGATGACCACCACGGGGCGATGACACGCGGGCACCTTCCGCCGAACGAGCAACCTGACGCCAGAACATCACCCACCAACGAACCAAGCCTGCCCGGGATCAAGGGGGCCAGCAACGGCCGGGCTGGACACTCGCGCGGCCTCCCGCTCACCCGACGCCCTGGCACGGGCAAGACGATGGTTTGGCGACGCACGCCCAGACCGAGGCCGATTGCGCCGTGCGCACCACGGCCGCACTACGCGCGAGGCACACATAGACAACGAAATCCTGCTCGAAACCGGTCGCGTAGCCAAATTGCTTCCTGCCGCGACATCATAACCCGTGGACCCGCGACATGCCCCCCGCGCTCATGATGCCACGCCTCGATCAGGTGCCCGCCTTAACGCGACCGCTCGATAAGGTCTTAACAACCCGTCCGGCCGCGAAGCTTTTTTTCACCACCTCGCGCCGTGGCAGGATCTCCAATCCACGACAATTATTGAGTATCCATCTCGAGTTGCGAACGCAAAAGTAGAAGTCTGGCCTTCTCGTCAGGGCTGGTCACCGGATAGGTAAGTTTGAGTTTCTCGAG
>JAKBCJ010000363.1 GCA_021807975.1 Pseudomonadota bacterium
CAGCGCGCCATGCTGGATTTCGCCTGGAAGCTGACGACGACGCCAAATCTGGTGGAAGACGCGGATCGGGATGCCCTGTCGCAGCAGGGACTGAGCAACGAAGACATCTTCGATCTGGCGGAGACTGTGGCGTTCTTCAATCTGTCCAACCGGATGGCTTCGGCAACGGATATGATGCCGAACCCGGAGTATCACCGCCAGGTGCGTTAAGGGTTCCGAAGCCGGTTTCCGAGCGCGCGTTCGGGCGTGGCCCCGAACGCGTGCCCCACCCGGAAATCCGGTCCGCGCCGTCCTGCTGCATTTCATGAAGCCAAGGGCGGGAAGGGCCGCGAAGGCGGTGGCTCCATCCGCCCGGACTCCAACACCAAACAGGCAACCCCATCAGGCACCACGCCGAAAGTCCGGCAGCCGTTCTCCACGGCCCTTCCCGCTCTTCGCGCCCTTCCAAGCCAATTCCCCTGCCTTACCCGGCACTGGCCCCGAACGCGCGCCCCCACCCGGAAGTCCTACATCCGCCCCGGCAACCAAGTCGCGATCACCGGGAACGCAATCAGGATCGCCAGCCGCAGAATATCGGTGATCACAAACGGGATCACTCCATAGAAGATTGTGCTGAATGAAACGTCCTGCACCACCGTCTTGATGACGAACACGTTCATCCCGACCGGAGGGTGGATCAGCCCCAGCTCCACCGTCATCACGATGATCACGCCGAACCAGATCGGGTCGAACCCAAGCGCGGTCACCGCCGGGAAGATGATCGGCACGGTCAGGATCACCATTGCCATGGCGTCCATCAGGCACCCCAGCACCAGGTACATCAGCATAATCAGCACCAGTGCGCCGATCGGGCTCAACCCCAGCGACGTGATGAATTCGGTGACTTTCTGAGGTGTCTGCGTCACCGTCAGGAAATACCCGAACAGCATCGCGCCGATCAGAACCGTGAACACCGCGGCCGCCGTCCGCGTGGCTTGCAGCAAGGACGCCAGCAAATCGGCCCGCGACAGCCGACGCCGGATCAAGCTGATGACGATCGCGCCGCCCGCGCCCATGCCGCCCGCCTCGGTGGGGGTGAACAGGCCGCCGTACAACCCGCCAATGACGAACACGAACAGCAGCAGCGGCGCCCAGACATCCTTGACCGCCTGATAGCGTTCCTGCCACGTCGCCACCCTGGCCGACGGCAACCATCCAGGCTTGACCGAACCGATCACCGCGATGGTGACCATGTACATGCTGACCGCCAGCAGCCCCGGCAGGATGCCCGCGATGAACAGCTTGCCGATATCCTGCTGCGTGATCAGCCCATACACCGCCAGCACGATCGACGGCGGGAACATCGCCCCCAAAGTCCCACCGGCCGCGATCACCCCGGTGGCAAACGACTTCGGATACCCGAACCGCCGCATTTCCGGATATGCCACGGTGGAGAACGTTGCAGCGGTCGCCACCGACGATCCGCTGATCGCGGCAAACCCCGCGCAGGCGGCGATCGTGGCGATCCCCAGGCCCCCGCGCAAATGGCCGACAAACCGGTTGGCGGCCTGGAACAGCTCCTTGCTCATGCCGGTGCGGGACGCGACGGACCCCATCAGCAGGAACATCGGGATCACGCCGAAGGTATAGTCGGTAACCACGCGCATGGTGGTCTGACCGATCATCTTCAGCGCCGGTTCGCCGCCGACGATGTAGCCAAAGCCGGTCACGCCCACCAAACCCATCGCCATGCCGACCGGAACGCGCAGCAGCATCAGCGCGAACAGCACCACGAAGCCCAGAACGGCAACGGCGTCGTTGGAAAACTCCATATCAGTCCAGGGCTTTCTCGGCGTGGGGTTCGGTGATGGACAGCGGATAGAACACCAGCCGCCAGGTGCGGATCGCGATCAGCAGCACCGCCGATACGTCGCCCAGCCAGGCCACCAGGGCAAATGGCCAGGTGGGGATGCGCAGGTCATAGGTCAGCACGTTGTCCTGATAGGTCAGCCGCACCTTATCGAACAGCATGACGGTCTGCACCGTGACCACGAACAGCAGCACCAGCGTGGCGAAGATGTCGATCAGCCGCTTGCCGCGTGGCCCCACCGCCGACCACACCAGGTCCACCGTGATGTGCCCGCCGCGATAGCTGGTGGCCGCGATGCCCCAGAAAATCAGGATCCCCAGCAGCAACTTGCCGAAATCGTAGCTGTCGGGGATCGAAACGGCGAAGAAATATCGCAGCAGCACGCTGACGAAGATATCCACCGCGACGATCCCGACGAACGCCGCGGCCAGCCACTCGATCGTATCGATGAAGCGATCCATCATTCGGCGAGCGCGCCGTGTTTCTTCAAATCAGCCTTCAGCTCGCCTAGCACGATATCGGCGTTCTCCACCTTCGCTGCCCAGCGGGCGGTCAACGGCGCCACCGCCGTCCGCCATGCCGCAAGCTGCTCCGGCGTCAGCTTATAGACCTCGTGGCCGGGTTCGGCCGCCAGCTTGGCGTGACCGGCATATTCGAAGTCAGCCCAGGGGCTGGCGACTTTTTCCGCCCATTCCGGCGTGCAGTGATGGTCGATGACCGTCTTTTGCGCCGGGGACATCGAGTCGTATTTGGCCTGATTCATCGCCCACACGAATGTCGTGGAGAACAGCGGCACATCCATGTGGTATTTCACCACCTTGTCGATGCCGAACAGCACGATCGAACCCCACGGAAAGCCGATG
Organism: Pseudomonadota bacterium; assembly: GCA_021807975.1. Taxonomy (GTDB): domain Bacteria; phylum Pseudomonadota; class Alphaproteobacteria; order Acetobacterales; family Acetobacteraceae; genus Rhodopila. The sequence goes on from JAKBCJ010000363.1 coordinate 2,713, forward strand.
GTGTTGGCAACGCCCCGTTCCAGGACCTCGCGCGCCTCGGGGGCGGAGGATTGCACGTTGGTGCCGCCCAGCAGCGTCACCATCGCACCCTGGCCGGCGTTCCCCGGGCGGACCTTGTCGCCCTTGATGTCATTCGGGGAAACGATCTTGTGCTTGGAATGGAATGTGCCGGGATCGTTCAGGAACGCGAAGCAGACATGGACGTCTTTCATTTCCTTTGCGGCATACGGCATGTACCATTCGTCCAGTGCGGCCGAACCGCCCTTGGCGTTGGCAACCAGAAACGGCAGTTCGCCGGCCGCGATAATCGGGAAACGGCCGGGCTGATAGCCGGGGTTGACGTAAGCCAGGTCGGCGATGCCGTCGCGCGCCATGTCGTAGTGGTCGAATGCTTTCCCGAGCTGTTCGGCGGGGAACAGGGTGGCTTTGATGGTGCCGCCGGATTCTTTTTCGATATCCGCGGCCCAGGCGATCAGCGAGGGGTTCAGCGGATGGGCGGGGGGAACCCAGGACGACATCTTCAGCATGACCGTCTTGTCCTGCGCCATGGCGGATGCGCCGGCCATCAGAACGACGGCGGCTGCCAGTGGGGCGGCCAATGGGGCGGCCAGTTTGATAAGGCGTCGGATCGTCATGCACGTTCTCCCTGTCTGCCGGTGAACCCGGCCTGTTCGGGGAATGCTGATAGCGTGCCGAACCGGCGCTTGGCTACCGGGGTTTATCCCAGCGCCCCGATCGGCCCGAACCCGGCCAGCCCGAACCCGGCCAGCCCGCGCCCGATCAGCATCGCCGCCAGGATTGACAGCGTGACCAGAGCGGCCGTCCGGTGGTGACGCGGTTCGGCCCGCAGGAACGCCCGGGTTCCGATCCACGATCCGGCGAACAGCACGGGTAGCGACGCAGCCGTCCAGATCAGCACGTCCCGGTCGATCAGACCGGCCGCGGCCATCGGGATGAACGAGAAGATCCCGGCCAGCATGAAATAGACGATCGCAGTGGACCGCATCCGGGCCGCGCTGTGCCCAACGGCCAGCAGATAGACGACGACCGGCGGTCCCCCCATAGAGGCCATTCCGCTGATTATGCCGGACACCAGCCCAACCGAGGCACTGACGATCCAGGACGGGTGCGGCGGCAGGCGGATGCCGCGCCGGATCAGCCAGACCGAGAACATGATCGTCGAGCCGATGGCAAGGCGAACCGGGTTTGGCGGGAGGACGGTCAGAATCAGCAGGCCGACCGGCACACCGCAGACCAAACCGGGAACAAGCGCCCGAACCGAACGCCAGTCGCAGTTGTGCCAGGCGGTTCGCAGGCTACCGGCCCCGACCGCCACCTGCAAGGTGACGACAAGCGGCACGACCTCCGTCGGAGGCAGGGCAAGGCTGAGGATGGGGACGGCGGCCAATCCGAAACCGAAGCCGGTAAACCCGCGCAATATCGACGCGAACAATACTCCGGCCATGGTCGCAAGAAGACTGTAGATCATTGAACACGCACGGATTCTTGTCCCGGATACCGATCGGCCAGACTTCGCGCATTATCGGTTCGGGGTCAAATGCCGCGGACAACCGCGATTTCCGGGGTTGTATTTGCAGTCAAAAAGCCGCATCGTCCGAGTCATGAGGTGTGTTAAAACCCTTCGTGGCACGAGAAAATGCCGCAAATTCACCGCTTTGGTGAATGTTTCTGATACAATGTTGGTCATTTCGACCGCGTTGACGGGGCATTATTGCGCCATCGACCATCTCTGCAACGGTTTCCCTGGATTTATGAACCGTCTGCCCTTAATTCGGTGAGGCACGATGATTAAATATTTTGTTATCGCATTTGTTGCGATATCCACGGTTCTGCCCGCGGCGGCCAAAGCCGCCGAAAAGCACTCCAAATCACACCGTCATGCGCCGGTTCGGATCGCGTCCTCCACGGGTGAAACCGGGGTGGCCTCCTATTACGGTCCCGGTCACAACGGACACAGAACCGCCAGCGGCCGCCGGTTCGATCAGCGTGAACTCACCGCCGCGCATCCCTGGCTGCCTTTCGGCACCAAGGTCAGGGTCATTCTGGTCAGTACCGGGCGCAGCGTGGTCGTCACCATTACCGACCGGCTGTATTCGAACCGCCGCGTCGTCGATCTGTCGCTGGCCGCGGCGCAGCAACTGGGTATGGTCCATGCCGGCATCGGAAAGGTGACGCTGCTGCCAGTTTGATCCGGTTTCGTGCTATGCTGTGACAGGGAGGACACACCATGTTCCATGACTGTCGCGGCCTGCCACTGACGGCCGCATCGCAAACCGCCGCCGACGCCTTCGATCGTGCCATCGACAGCTACCTTGGCTACCGAACCGACATGATGGCCCGGATGCAGACGCTG
>JAKBCJ010000364.1 GCA_021807975.1 Pseudomonadota bacterium
GGCAGGTGATGAACAGGTATTTCCGGCCGAACCGAGCTGCCAGCCATCCCACTGGCGCGGTCATGATTGCCGCGGCGGTGATGTAAGACGTCAGAACCCAGGTGATTTCGTCGTACGTGGCCGACAGGCTGCCCTGCATATAGGGCAGCGCGACGTTGGCGATCGTCTGGTCCAGCGCCTGCATCAGCGTCGCACCCACGGTGCAAAGCGTAATGATCAAGCGGTGCGGGACGCGCTCCTGCTCCGGGGAAACCAATGGCTGAACCATCCTCAAAAATACGGGCGCCCGGACTGGCCGGGCGACTATACGCCCTGTCTAAAACAGGTCGCGCAACGACCGCGTATGGCCGGTATCGATATCCGCTTCAACGCTCATGCCCGCGCGCAGTTCCGGATCGCCTTCCTTACGCTCAACCTTGATGCGAACCGGGATACGCTGCACCACTTTCACCCAGTTGCCCGAGGTGTTCTGCGCCGGCAGGACGGAGAATTCGGAACCGCTGTTCGGCGCGATCGATTCGACCGTGGCCTTCCAAGTCCGTCCAGGGTAGGTGTCCACCGTAACCTCCACCGGATCGCCCGGCTTCACATTGGTCAGTTCGGTTTCCTTTGGGTTGGCCTCGACCCAGACATTCTGGACGGATACCAGTCCGAATGCGGCGGTGGCGGCGGCCAGATACATGCCCGGCTGCACCGAATCCACCTGGGTCGCGATGCCGTCGAACGGCGCATAGATGACGGTGTGATCCAACTGGCGCTTGGCCTCATCGACCCGGGCCTGGGCCTGGAGGTAGTCGGCCATGGTGTGGACATCGACCTCGGCCTCACCGCCCAACCGGGCGAGCTGTACCTCGGCGGCCACTTTCAGCGCCTCGATCGATTGCTTGTCCGCCATGACCTGAAAGCGGGCGTTGTCGTAATCGGCGCGGGTGACGCCGCCGGATTTCACCAGATTGGCATAGCGGTCATAGTTCGCCTGATCGGCGTCGGTCTGCGCCTGCTTGACCTGGACATCGCGCAACATGCGTTTGTAGTCCAGCTTTTGGGCGTTCAAGGTGGAGACAATACCGTCGCGGTTCGCCGTCGCACCGGCCAGCGCGATCTGGAACGGCTTCGGGTCCAAACGCAGCAGTACGTCACCGGCCTTCACCCTCTGGCCTTCATGCACCGGCACCGAGGCGACAATACCCGACACGTCGGTGGAAATGACTTCCTTTGCGGCGCGCACGTAGGAATCGTCGATCGAGACGATACGCCCGCCGGTCAGCCAGTAGTATCCGGCACCGGCAACCACAACCGCAATACCGCCCAGCATCAGGATCGGGCGGAGTGCCGCGCGTCCAATTCCCCGGCTCACCCGGGCTTCGGTGACCCGGTCCGATACCCTCGGCCCGGGGCCCGAGATCGTTGCCTGGGACATTAGACGGCCTCCCGCGTGTCGGCCGTCATGGCATCGTGGCCGCGACGGGACGCATGGGCCTCTTGTGTCAGGGTCGCTTTCATCCGGATCAATGCCTCAGTCATGATTTCAATCGAAGTGTCGTCGATACCGTCGGTGACAATCCGCGTCATGTCGGCGCGGTGATCGTCGATCTCCAGCAGCATGTCGCTGGCGGCGGGAAGCAGGTGCAGCCGCCAGATGCGGCGGTCGCGCGGATCGGGCCGGCGTTCGACCATGCCGCGTGCTTCCAGCCGGTCGATCAACCGGGCCACGGTAATCGGCTCGACTTCCAGGATTTCGGAGAGTTCCTTTTGGGAGATTCCGGGCTGGCGCCGAAGCCAAATCAGGATGGCCCACTGCGCCCGCGTCATGCCCTGAAGCCGCGCACGCTTGTCAGCATCCACGCGCAGCAACCGGGCAACGTCGTGCAACAGAAACAGCAGATCGCGGCGAAACTCTTCCAATGGCGCTTCCTTACGGTAGCGTTAATCATAAGCCACGTTATGATATCCGCGCCAGTCTATAGGCCATGCGCGGCGCGCAAGCCGGCTATCCCCGGGGCGCTTTCCCGGGACACGCTGGGCAAGCCGGCCGGGCGATGGCACTATTGATCGAAATAACGGACAGGACGCGGATATGGGGGCATGGATCGCGGTCGCACTTGGCGGGGCCATTGGCAGCATGGGGCGGTTTTGGCTTGCGGGGGCGATGGCGGCGCTGACCGGGCCGCGCTTTCCGTGGGGAACGCTGCTGATCAACGTGCTTGGTTCGGCCCTCATCGGACTGGTCGCGGGCCTGACGCTAACGCCCGCGCGGATGGACATGCACCCGGATCTGCGTATCTTCCTGATGACCGGGATATGCGGCGGCTTCACCACATTTTCGGCGTTCAGCCTGCAAACCCTGGAATTGATGCAGGCCGGCGATGTGGTGCCCGCCATGGGCTATGCCATCGGCTCGGTCGTGCTGTGCGTCGTCGCCACTTACGCCGCGTGGGCGTTGGGGCGCCTTTGATCCGCGCCCGTCATTGCGGAACTGCACACAACGCGGCATCCTGATTGATATCGACTTCACCCAGCGAGGACACAGCATGGATCTGGTTATCCGGAACGCCCGCATTTTCGGTGATTTGCCGGTCGATATCGGCATCCAAGCCGGCAAGATCGTCGCACTTGAACCTGATCTGACCACCGATGCACCGGCGTTCGACGCCGCCGGCCGCCTCGCCTGCCCCGGGCTGGTCGAAACCCATATCCATCTGGACAAGACCCGCATCATCGACCGTTGCCCGCCGGAAGACGGCCGCAACGCCAACGCTGTGCCGCGTGTCGCCGCGGTCAAGGCCACATTCACCGAAGAAGACGTCTATGACCGAGCCAGTATCACGCTGGAAAACTGCATCAAGCACGGCACCAACCGGATGCGCACCCATGTGGAGCTGGACGCCGGGGTGGAAATGCGCAGCTTCGATGCGCTGGAGAAACTGCGCCGCGACTATGCCTGGGCGATCGACATCGAACTCTGCGTGTTTCCGCAAGAGGGCCTGACCAACAACAAACGCTCCGACGAATTACTGGTGCAGGCGCTGAAGCGCGGCGCGCGGGTGATCGGCGCGGCCCCCAACTATGACCCGGACAAGGCCGGTCAGATCCATCGGATTTTCGATCTGGCGCGCGAATACGATGCCGATATCGACATGCACCTGGACTCCGGCAACAGTCCGGCGGACATGGATATCCATCTGGTGTGCGAACTGACGAAGAAATACGGGCTGGGCGGGCGCGTCGCGGTTGGACACGGCTGCAAATACTCGACCCTGCCGCCGCTGGACTTGCGCAAACTCGCCGCCGAAATGGCCGATGCCGGCGTGGCGGTGACAGTGCTGCCGGCGACCGATCTGTACATGATGGGCCGCAACCAGGACCACAGCGTGCAGCGCGGCGTGGCGGATGCGAACGTGCTGGTGGAAAACGGGGTGAACTGCTCGATCTCCAGCAACAACATCCTGAATCCGTTTACCCCGCTGGGCGACGGCAACCTGATCCGCATCGCCAACCTCCAGGCCAATGTCTGCCAGATCGGCGAGGCGCAACGGCTGCGGGAGTGTTTCCACATGCTGACCACCCGGTCTGCGAAGCTGCTGAACCTGAAGACCTACGGGATCGCGATCGGCAACCCGGCCGACGTGGTAATTTTCGACGCCGCCACGCCCGAGGAAGCGGTCGCCGAGGTCAAAGCCCCGCTGGCCGCGTTCAAGAACGGCGTTCGCACCGTCACCCGTCCCCGGGCGGAATTGCACCGGCCATGAAACTGTCCGAGATCGCCCGGGTCATCCGCAGCAAGAACGCCGGGCCGCGGCGCCTGACCCTGGATATCATGTTCGAAACGGACGCCGACTATAACCGGGTGGCGCAATCGCCGGCCTTGGGCGCGGACAACATCGGCCGCTTGTATCGGGTTGCGGCGGATCAGGTCACCGTCATCCCCTACCCTGTCGGACGCGCCATCAAAATCGTCATGGCTCGGTCGATCATGGCGGGCGACCCCGGGGATTACGACGTTTACGGTGCGCAACAACATGCGCCGCTGCTGGGGATCGAGATTTGATGCCGGGCGCCGTGTTGCCGAGGGGAACCGCAGTACCATGAGCGCCTCCGGCCGCATCATCGCCGAATTCCGCCGATCGCCGCGCCCGATCCGGCTGCTGGGTGCGTCCGGCCAGCTTGGTTACGGCATCCCCGCCGCCTCGTTCAAGGCCGGTATCGAGCGTAAACCGGACCTGATTGGCTGCGACATGGGCTCGATCGATATCGGCCCTACCTATCTGGGCAAGGGGGAAATGGCGACATCACCGGAATCCACCCGCCGCGACCTTCGCCGCGTATTGACCGCCGCGCGATCGCTGGATGTGCCGCTGGTGATCGGATCGGCCGGGTCGGCCGGCGCTGGCCCGCATTTGGACGCCACGCTGGCGATGATCCGCGACATCGCCCGCACCGACGGGCTGCGGTTTCGCATGGCGGTGATGCGGGCCGATATTCCCCGGCCCGCGCTGCTGAATGCGATCCGAAACGGCAAGGTGACCAGCTTCGACAGCATGCCGGCGCTGACCGAGGCGGACGTGACCGACGCGGCCCATATCGTCGGGCAGATGGGCATGGGGCCATTCCGCGCCGCATTGGAAGCCGACGTGGACGTGATCGTGGCCGGCCGAGCGTGCGATACCGCGATCTTTGCGTCGCTGCCGGCGCTTTTGGGATTCCCGGTCGGCCTGGCGATGCACATGGCGAAGATCATCGAATGCGGGTCGCTGTGCTGCGTGCCGGGCGGGCGGGATCCGATCCTGGCGGAACTGGACCACGACGGCTTCACCCTGGAAAGCATGAACCCGGAACGGCGGGCAACGCCGACCTCGGTCGCGGCGCACAGCCTGTATGAACAGTCCGATCCGTTCACCATGCAGGAACCGGATGGCACGCTGGACCTGACTCATGCCGCGTATCAAGCGGTTGACGACCGCCGCACCCGGGTCAGCGGCGGCACCTGGCGCGACACGGCCGCGCCGACGATCAAACTGGAAGGCGCGGTCAAGGTCGGGGAGCGCGCCGTGCTGCTATGCGGGTCGGCCGAT
>JAKBCJ010000021.1 GCA_021807975.1 Pseudomonadota bacterium
ATCTGCGCACCTCCGGAATGCGGTCGTCGCGGCCGAAATAGGCGTGGGACTGGCCCTCATACACTTGCAACGATGCCTCGATGCCCAGGTTGCGCAGCTTGCGGTGAACCCGAACCGTGTTGCTCAGCAGCAGGTCGCGGGTGCCGGTGGTCAGAATGGTGGGCGGGAACCCGTGCATATCACCATACACCGGGGAGATCAGCGGGTCGTGCATATCATGGCCGTTGGCATAGAACGCGGCGGCGGCGTCGCAGAACCCGTTGGCCGAGACAAGCACGTTGTCCACCATCGCGTTGGTCTGGAAGCTGTCGCCAGTCTTTGTGGCGTCGGCCATAGGCGTGCCGGACGCGATGGCGCCGGGCATCGGCAGGTGGTCCTGCCTGGCTTTCAGCGCCATCTCCAGCACCAGCGCGCCGCCGGCCGACGTGCCGATAAAACCGATACGCTTTGCCTCGGTCTTTTTCAGTTCGGCCTTATAGACGGTCATGGCGTCATCCAGCGCGGCGGGGAAATACGCCTCTGGCGGCATGCGGTAATCCACCGCGATAACCTTGAACCCGCCGATCGCGGCGATCAGCATCGCCTCCGGCAGGGCAGCCTCGGCGGGATTCAGCACATAACAGCCGCCATGGATTTGCAGCAGCAAACGGCCGCGGTTGGCCGCCGGGATGGTCTTGGGGGTCACCGTATAGATGCGGACTCCGTCTATCACCCCGGGCTCCACCTTCACCTGCAGGCGCTCTTGCATGGCGTGGACGTTGGGCACGGCAGCGGCACGGATCGACTCGGCGTATTGCTTCCAGCCCTCCGGCGTGGTGGGCGGGGTGTTCCAGCCGGTGCGCAGCGGTGCGGCGATCAGTTGCTGAAGTTGCGGGCTAACATCGGTTGGAACCGGAAGGCTGCGGGCGGGCACGTCGCGCGGGGCAAGGGTCTGGGCAATGGCCATCGGCGCCGCGGCCAGCAGGGCGGCAGCTATCAAAGTCATTTTCGGCCGCATCGTCGCTTCCTTCGATTTATTCGGTTTTAAGCCGGAAAATGCCCACCGCCGGACTCGAACCGGCACGTCGTTTCCAACTGCGGATTTTAAGTCCGCTGCGTCTACCATTCCGCCAGGCGGGCTTGCTTGGCTGGACGTGTTCTAGCGGGCATGGCGACCGAGGGCCAGAGGCGTTGCAATCTCCCCGCCGGCCGGCCAACCGCTCCAAATCGCCGCCTTTCAGGCGAACCGATTCACCTCCGCCGGGGATCGCGCGCCGCCAACATCCAAAACATACAAAAGAATTCCGCGGGGCAGTTGCTCCCGTTGATCCGGATCAACGACCAACGCCACCACGGGCACTATTGGTATCCACAGAGACTACTGGAGCCTTCCCCATGTCCGGCCGAACCAACGGCATATTGTCATTACTGGCCTTGAACCTTCTGTTTACGGGCGTGACGGGACTGCGTACCGCCGAAGCGGCCGATCCGGCCGCTGGTCAGGCGGTGTTTCACTCGCAGTGCGGTATCTGCCATTCCGTGCAGGCGGGACGCAACATGATCGGCCCATCCCTGTTCGGCGTGATCGGCCGCAAGACGGGATCTGAAGCGAGCTATCACTATTCCACGGCCAATCAGAACTCCAATCTCACGTGGTCACCCGACGTGCTCGACAAGTATCTCGAGTCACCCCGCACAGTCATTCCGGGCACAAAGATGACGTATGCCGGCCTGAAGGATGCGGCAAAGCGTGCCGACCTGATCGCCTACCTTGAGACACTCAAATGACCAGGCACGCGGACACCCGGCTGCCAGCGCTTCAGGAGGAAACAATGAGCTTGCCGCGCTATACAGTTTCGCGCCGACAGGTCGTGGGCGGAGGTTTCGCTCTGGCGGCACTGCCAGCACCATTCGTACGCGCCAACGCCGCGCCGCCGATTCGGATCGGCCTCCCTGTCCCGCTGACCGGGCCGTATGAGGAGGAGGCGCTCGACATGCTGCGCGGCGCCCATGTGGCGGTGGCGATGTTCAATGAGCAAGGAGGCTTGAACGGCCGAATGGCCGAGCTGCTGATGCGCGACGATGAGCTCAACCCCGTCAAGGCCACCGAGGTCACCCGTGCGCTGATCGACAACGATCATGTGGATTTCGTCACCGGAGGGCTGTCCGCTGCTGTCCAGTTGGCCATCAACAACGTGACCAAGGCGGCACATGTCGTATTCAACTCGATCAGTCAGTCGGACGCCATCGTCGCGCTGCCGGATTGGAGCCCTTACACGTTCCACGAGGCGATGACACCGCATATGACCTCTCAGGCGGTCGGGCGTTATGTGTTCTCGCGCCACAAAAAGCGGGTCGCCTTCCTCGCGGCGGACTATGCTTATGGCAACGAAATGGTACGCGGATTCGAGGCGGCTGGCCAACAGTTCGGCATCGAGGTTGTGGCAACCGAACGCCATCCGCTCGGTGCGAGTGACTTCGCTCCATTCCTGGCGAAGATCGTGGCGGCCAAGCCGGATGTTCTTGTGTTCTGCAACTTCGGCGACGACCAGCGGCTTTCCGTGCAGCAGGCGGGGTGGATGGGCCTCAAGCAGTCCATGCAGTTTGTCGCTCCGCTACTGGCATTCGCCGCTCGGCTCGATGCGGGTTCGGAAGCTTATGAAGGCATGATAGGCGGCACGTCCTATTACTGGCGGCTGGAGGATACCATTCCCACCGCCGCCACCTTCAACCGAAAGTTCCGTATGCTGACCGATGGGCGGGTGCCAAGCGATTATGGTGCGCTCGGGTTCGCCGGCGTGATGACAGTGCTGACCGCCGCCCGATCAGCCGGCAGCATTGCCAGCGACAAACTGATCGAGGCGATGCGAGGGATGAAATTCGACCTCTACAAGGGACCGGAACACTACCGCACCTGCGATCATCAGGCCGTGCAATCGTTGCTGATCATAGACAGCCGCAACACTGACAAGCCCAACGACATGGACGTATTCAACATTCTTGAAATCCAACCGCCCGACGAAGCGCAACTGGCGAGCTGCGCTTCACTGGGACATAAATAAGGGCAGCGGCGCGCGCTGACCAACGGTCCCGTTGTAATTTATGTCCCGCGGGTGGGGCCAGACAACAACTGACACGTGGCCAAACCAAGGCAAGCGGTTCAGTTACGGCGGGATCAACGGTTCAAGGGGCGGCATGCAAATCCGCCGCCCCTTTCGGCGGCTAATGGATCTCCAGCAGTTCCACATCGAAAATCAAATCCGCATTCGGCGGAATCACTCCACCGGCCCCGCGGGAGCCATACCCCAGCGCCGCCGGAATCAGCAGCGTGCGCTGACCGCCGGGCTGCATGCCCGCCACGCCCAGATCCCAGCCGGCAATCACCTGATGCACGCCGATCTTGAAGCTGAACGGCGACCCGCGATCGCGGGAACTGTCGAACTTCTTGCCCTTCTTGCCGCCGTCGTCCAGCCAGCCGGTGTAATGGACGACGACCGTCTGCCCCGTCTGCGGCGTCGGGCCGGTGCCAACCTTTTCATCGATGTATCGCAGGCCGTTATCCATGGTCACAACGGCAGGGGCGGATTCAGCATTCATGGCAAACAACGAGGCTCCAGCAGAAATAAGGACGGTACGGCGCGAAGGCATGTGTGTATCCAAAACAGGACGGGCAGACGTGGAATCGGCCACCTGAACTCACCCTACGGCAGATCGGCCCCGACAGGAAACCGCTATGCGGCGGCGCCCGAAATGATATTGACTATTTTCCCAAATCGTCTATAAATCGCAAACGCCGTCGGCCTCACCGCCGATCATTCCCAAAAACCGCGACAAAATCCCATAACACGGCTCCTGAGGCACCGATTAGACGCCAACCCGAAGCCCGCACGCAATGTCCAGCGCCATGCGGATCAGCTTGTCGCTCGCCTCCGGCGTGCGAAACGCGCTGTGCGCCGATAACGTCACATTCTCCAACCGTGTCAGCCTGTCCCCCGCCGGCAGCGGTTCGGTGTTGAACACGTCCAGCGCGGCATGGCGCAGATGCCCCGACTCCAGCGCGGCGATCATCGCGTCCTCATCCACGATCGCCCCCCGGGCGGTGTTCACCAGAATGGCGCCCGGGCGCATTTTCCCCAGCCGTTCGGCATTCAGGAAGCCCCTTGTCTCGTCGTTCAGCAGCAGATGCACCGACAGCACGTCGCTTTCCGCCAGCAGCCTGTCCAGATCGACGAACGTCACCCCCGGCGCGGTCTTCGGCGTCCGGTTCCACGCCAGCACCTTCATGCCGGACCCGCTGGCGATCCGGCCAACCTCCGCCGCGATGCCGCCGAAACCCAGCAGCCCGATGGTCTTGCCGGTCAATTCCATACCCTCGGTGCGCAGCCAGTTGCCGGCGCGCATCCCGCCGTCCATCCCGGCAATACCGCGCGCCGCCGCCCACATCAGCGCGATGGTATGCTCAGCCACCGCCGTGTCTCCATATCCCTTAATGATATGAACCGTGATCCCAAGCTCGGCCAGTTCCTCCGGATTCATGTAACTGCGCGCGCCGGTCCCCAGAAAGATGATGTGCTTCAGGTCGGGGCACTTACGCATCGCCTCGGTGGGCATCTGCGTGTGATCGTCAAAGCAGAACGTATAGCCGGCCAGCAGCCCCGGCAGTTCCCCCGCGGAAATATCGCCCTGCCGATGCACCGTCACCGGGGGATCTCCGGGGCGGGAGACGGCGTGGAACACCGCGGCAAGACCGTCCACCGCATCCAAAAACAGACCCTTCATGCCACCGCTCCCGACAGGCTCATTGGCCGGAGTGTGCGCAACCGTCCGGCAGGCGGCAAGCGGAGGCAGTACACATGGAAGCCATGCCGGCAAATCTGCTAGTATTCGGCACAATGCCTCGCCCCGCCCCCATTGTTCCCCGGTTCGACTCGCCCCTATCCGCATCTGCCCCGGCGGCGCGGATCGACGGGCCCGATCTCCGGCCGATCCGTTCGGTTCGGCCATGGCGGCGGAGGGTTCTGTTCCGGACACTGCGCTGGGGCTTCATCGCCGCGGTCTGGCTGACCCTGGCGGCCGAGCTGACGGTGCTGTGGTACGCGCGCGATATCCCGCGTCCGGAATCCGCCCTGGACGCAGTGCGCCGCCCCAGCCTGACGCTGGAGGATCGGTCAGGCCACATCGTCGCGACCTATGGCGACCTGGTCGGCGAACCGCTGCGGCTGAAGGACTTCGCGCCCGCGCTTCCCGCCGCCGTGATCGCGGTGGAGGATCGACGGTTCTACCAACATTTTGGCATCGACCCGGTTGGGCTGATGCGCGCCCTATGGGTCAATGCGACGGCCGGACGGGTTGTCCAGGGCGGGTCCACCATCACCCAGCAGGTGGCGAAGACCCTGTTTCTGACCAACGCCCGAACCACCAAGCGCAAGGTGCAGGAAGTTCTGCTGACCCTGTGGCTGGAGCGGCACTTCACCAAGCAGGAAATCCTGGAGATCTACCTGAACCGTGTCTACCTGGGTTCCGGGGTCTGGGGTATGGACGCGGCGGCCAGGATGTATTTCGGCGTGTCCGCCCGCCATGTGTCGCTGCCTCAGGCGGCAGTGCTGGCAGGCCTGCCGCGGGCGCCGTCGCGGTTCAATCCCCGGGTCAATCCGCAGGCAGCCCTGGCGCGCGGCAAGGAAGTGCTGAACGCCATGGCCGATTCCGGGGCGATTACGCCGGAACAGGCTGCCGCGGCGGCAGCCCGGATCGAATTTCCGCCCGGGCCGAACGCCCCGGGCTATTTCGCCGACTGGGTCGCGGAACAGTCGCGCACGGTACTGTCGCCCGACACCGACGCCGTGCTGCGTACCACTCTGGATAACCGCGATCAGACAGCGGCCGAAAACCGGCTGAAAGCGTTGCTCGACGGACCGGGTGCGGCGGCGAATGTCAGCCAGGGCGCGGTGGTGATCCTGGATGCCGCGACCGGGGCCGTGCGCGCCATGGTCGGCGGCCGGAATTTCCGCGACAGCCCCTACAACAGGGCGGTGCTCGCCCGCCGCCAGCCGGGATCGTCGTTCAAACCCTTCGTCTGGCTGACCGCGCTGGAAACCGGCATGACCCCGGACGACACCGTGCTGGATGCCCCCATCCACATCGGCAGCTGGAGCCCGTCCAACTTCGAACACCGCTACGCCGGACCAATCACGCTGGAGGAAGCGCTGGCGCAATCGGTCAACACCGCATCGGTGCGCCTGCTGCTGCAAAGCGGCGGCGCCAAAGCGGTCGCGGCCACCGCCGCCCGTCTGGGCATCGCCGACCACCTGCCGGACGAGGCCTCGCTGGCCCTGGGCACCGGGGAAGTCGGGCTGCTGGAGCTCACCGCCGCCTATGCGCCATTCTTCAACGGCGGCAACCGGGTCGTCCCGTACGGGCTGGATCGAATGCCGCACCCAACCGAACCGGTTATTTCGCCCCGCGAAGCCGCTATGATGGCCAGAATGCTGGGTGCCGTCGTCAACCGCGGCACGGGACGGGCCGCGGGCATACCCGGCCGCTCGGTGGCCGGAAAAACCGGCACCACCCAGGATTACCGCGATGCCTGGTTCATCGGCGCGGAGAAAGGCACGCTGATCGGGGTTTGGCTGGGCAACGACGACAACCAGCCGATGAAGGGCGTCCTGGGCGGTGGACTGCCGGCACGCCTGTTCCACGACATCGCGATCGCCATCGACTGATGCACCTCCAAGTGTCGGAAATATTTACGAGTCTACCCGGGCGCCGCCCATACGAGCAGGTTAACATTTTGTTATGATGGATAATAAGTAGCTGGCACAGAACCTGCATACCCCGGCCCGCTGCCTGTTTGGGGAAACCGGCGGCGTTGAGATCGAGGGGGATTACATGCCTGTGCGGTACAAGGGCAAGCCGCCCTGGTTGGTTCAGCTCGCCGGACCGCCGATGGCTGTCGCCGGATGTGTGTTCGCGCTGTCTTTGCTGCCACGAGAGGTGTTGGCCGTGCTGACGGCATGGACGCTGGGGTCGGTCCCGATCGGCGTGCTGTTCGGCCATTGCGTCCTTAGCGAGGAATAGAGCCAGCCCGCGGGGTGCGTTCAGGCGAACGCCCCCGGGCTTCTTGTCCCTCAGTATCCCATCGCCGCGGCGTAACGGTCCCGGCAGAAGCGGGTATCGCCGAATGTCGCCTGCGCGACCCGGCTGCGCTTCATGAAGAAGCCGATCTCGTGCTCGTCGGTCATGCCGATGCCGCCATGCATCTGCACGCCCTCATTACCGCACAGGAACAACGTCTCGTTGGCCTTGGCCTTGGCCAGGCTGACCAGCGCGGCAGCGTCGTTGGCACCGTTGTCCAACGCTGACGCGGCGGCGATCACGGCGGATCGGGTGATCTCCACCTCGCAGAACATCTGCGCCGCGCGATGCTTCAGCGACTGGAAACTGCCGATGGCGACACCGAACTGCTTACGGTCCTTCAAGTATTGAACCGTTCGGTCGAACGCCTCCTGCGCGCTGCCCAGCATTTCCGCCGCCAGCCCTGTGCGGGCCCGGTCCAGGGCCAAGTCCAGCGCCGGCCCGCGGCGCAGCATCGATTCGGGGCCGACCGCGACATTGTCAAGCCGAACCCGGGCGGCATTGCGGCTGTCCACCATCGTCAGGCGGGTCCGATGGACAGCCGAACCCGGAACCAGGAACAGTGCCACCCCGGCATCGGTTCGCGCGGCGACGATCAGCGTGTCGGCGATGTGGCCGTCCAGCACGAAGGTCTTCTCGCCATTCAGGCGATACCCCGCCCCGTCGCGTTCGGCCCGGGCGGTAATCCGATCCGGCGCATGCCGCGCGCCCTCGTCCAGCGCCAGCGCTAAGATATGCTCCCCGGCCAGCAGCGGCGGCAGATATTCGGCCTTCTGATCGTCCGAACCGGCCAGCGACAGCAGCGATGCCCCAAGCAACGCCGTGGACATCAGCGGCGAGGCTGTCAGGGTGCGGCCAGCGGCCTCCATCACCTGGGTCAGGCCGGTCATGCCGAACGCCGATCCGCCATCATCCTCGTCCACCAGGAACCCGGTCCAGCCGAGTTCGGCCATCTCCCGCCACAACCCGCGTGAGAATCCCACGGGGTCGTTGTCGTCGCGCAACTTGCGCAGCGCGGTAATCGGGCTGCGTTCGCGGAAGAAGCTCAGCGCGGTGTCGCGCACCATCTGGGCTTCGTCGTTCAGGATCAGGGCCATGGGGTTAATCCGGCAGGCCAAGCACACGCTTGGCGATGATGTTCAGTTGGACCTCGGACGTGCCGCCCTCGATCGAGTTGGCCTTGGAGCGAAGCCATTCGCGGGTGAAGCGAAGTTCGTCGCTGGTGAACCCCTCGCCTTCCCAGCCCAGGCCCTGGAACCCTTCGGCTTCCAGCAGCATCTCGTAGCGGCGTTTGTTCAGTTCCGTGCCTTGCAGCTTGAACATCGCCGACAACGGTCCCGGCGGCGCTCCGGCCTCCGCTTCCTCGGCCGCCCTGCGACGGGTGAGTTGGAAGGCGTGCGCGTCCATCGAATAGGCGGCCACCCGGTCGCGCAGGATCGGATCGGCAATCTTGCCGTCCTGTTCGCCGGCGAATTGCTTGGCAACGGCCTCCAACGGGACCTCGAACTTGGCGGCGTTGCGGTTGGCGATGCCGCCGATGCCCTTGCGTTCGTGCTCCAGCAGCCGCTTGGCGATGGTCCAGCCCTTATTCAGCGGCCCGACCAGATTGCCCACCGGCACCCGCACGTTCTCGATGAACGTCTCGCAGAATACAGACGCGCCGCTGATCAGCCGGATTGGTCGCGGGCGTACGCCGGGGTCGGCCATGTCGATCAGCAGGAAGCTGATGCCCTCGTGCTTCTTTGCGGTCGGATCGGTGCGGACGAGACAAAATATCCAGTCGGAGACATGGGCGTTCGAGGTCCATATCTTATGCCCGTTAACCAGGAAGTGCTCGCCCTGCAGCACCGCTCGGGTGCGCAAACTGGCCAGGTCCGACCCGGCTTCGGGTTCAGAGTAACCCTGGCACCAGCGGATTTCGCCCCGCACGATCGGCGGGATGTGGGTCTGGCGCTGTTCCTCCGTGCCGTATTCCAACAGGACAGGCCCCAGCATGGACAGGCCCATGCCGCGGAGCGGAACGCGGCAGCCAAGGTCCTGCATTTCCTCCTCCAGGATCATCGCCTGCTCATTGGTCAGGCCGCCGCCGCCGTACTGTTTCGGCCATGTCGGCGCGGTCCAGCCCTTTTCCGCCATGCGGTCGAGCCAGATTTTCTGCTCCGGACGGACATACTCCGCCCGCTTGCCGCCGGCCACCTGCTCGTTCTCAGGCATGAAGCTGCGCATCGCCGGCGGGCAGTTTTCCTCCAGCCAGGCGCGCGTTTCGGCGCGGAAGTCGGACATGCTTGTTCCCTCTCGGTGTTTCCCCGAAGCGCAATGTCAGCATCATACGGGCCGCGCGGCAAGCAACGCCCGGCAATCCCGGAATCGAGGCCGACGAAAAGACCCCGACGGGTAATTCTGTTTTTGTTGACATCTGGCAAACATCGATGTAATTTTATACTTCCATGTTTATTGTCGGATAGTCTGCATGCTGCTATGCTGCTCGCTTGGTTTCCCGCCATGATCCGCAACCGGGCGGCGCTGGAGGCGGAATTTCTGAAAATTTGTCAGGGCCGCGGGCAGGCATGGATCGAATCCGTTATCCGCCCGCTGCGGTTACCTGATGGCGCCGCCATGCCGGCGGATATCCCGCTCCCGGCGCTGGCGTCGATCGTGCGGATCTTCGGCGACGTGGCCCATCCGGCGCGCGGTGTCGCCGCCGTCTAGCCCATACCCCGGGTGGCAATAAGCCAACACCTCCCGTATTCTGCCGCCATGGAAAGCACCACGAACAAACCCGCCAGTTCGCCCTCACCGGTCGCATACGACCCGGGCGACTGGCAAGCCGTCGCCAGCCATCCGGCGATGACAGCAGCCGTCCGAGCAACCAAAATGGTCGTCCGGGGACTGATTCTGTTCGCCTTCTCGTTTGTCGAGATCGTCGCCGAATTGCTCGCCCCGATCGTACTGGTCTTCGGCATCGGCTGGGCGATGCTGCCCGGCATCGTGTCCATCGCCGGGCCGGAGGGCCAGGCCAGGGACTTCGTTACCGCGATGGTTCAGGCCATCCCGCGCGAAATACATCTCGGGCGGACGGCGGTGACGCCCGCATCGCTGATCCTGGAAGGAATCCTCCTCATCGCGGTCGTGGCCCTGTGCCGCACCGTGCAGACGCTCGCCATCGCGGCAGACTGATCAGGCGACCATGCTCAACGTCGCCTGCAACATCTGGCTGGCGGTCATCACCACCTTGGAGTTGGCGCCATAGGCTTGCTGGGCCACGATCAGGTTCGAGAATTCCTGGGCGATATCGACGTTGGAGCCCTCCACCGAACCGACCACCAGATTGCCGGCGCCGTTGGTGCTGGCCGCGTTGGCCAGCGGCGTGCCGCTGCCCGGGGTCGCGGTAAACGCCTGACCGTTCTGACTCTGCAAGGCATTCGGGTCGTTGAAGGTGACAACCGGAATTTGCGCGATCGTGCGGGTTTGGCCGTTGTTGTAGTTGACGACGACATCCCCGTTGGCCTGGGTGGAAACGCCGGAAAAGCTGCCGGGCGGCACGCCGTTCTGCGTCAGCCCCAACAAGCTGTAGGCGCTGCCGGCATATTGAGTCACCCCGCTGGTGCCGCCATACCCGCCCAGATTGAGTTGGATGGTCTGGTTGCCGGAACCGAAATTGGTGGTGAAGTTCAGCGTCGCCGGCTGGCCCGCGGCATAGCCTGAACTGGTCACGGTGCCCGGGTCCGTGGTGGAGGTCGTCACTTGGCCGATGGTCCCCGAGGGCACCGGATTGCCGCTGGCGGAACCGAATTGCACAGTGGCCGAACCCGCGTCGGTCGTCCCGGTGGTGGAGTCCGGAACGCTGACCTGCACGGTCCATTTATTGGCCGACGACTGGGTCCAGTTCAACGAGACCGTGTGGGCCGTGCCAAGGGAATCGTAAACCGTGATCTGCGACGACAACGGCGAGGCCGCCGTAGCGGTGCCGGAGGTTGGGGTTGCGGGCAGATTGGCCGACAGCGTCACGTTGGTCGTGGCGACGGGATTATAAGTGGACTGGCTCACCTGAATCGGTGCCAGCGCGTTCTGGTTTACCACCCCGCTGGCCGGATCGACCGTCCATCCGTTCAGGTATTGCCCGGCACCGTTCACCAGGTAGCCGGTCGAATTCATCGTGAAGTCGCCAGCCCGGGTATAGAATTGCTGCGGATTGAAGGTGGGGACGTTGTTGACCTGGCCGGTGGCCTGGGAGACCGCGAAGAACCCTTGCCCGGCGATCGCCATTCCCAGTGGATTGCCCGTCTGGGTGATCGATCCCTGCACATTGTTTACATAGTCCGGGCGGGCAACAACGGCGCCCGGCGTGTTCTGGATACCGTTGCTGGTGGTCAGAAAGTCCACGAAACTGGTATCGACCCGCTTGAATCCGGTGGTCTGACTGTTCGAAACGTCCTCGCTGATGTTGCCGAACGACGTCGATTGAGCGGTGAGGCCGCTGATGGCGGTGTTGATCGCACTGAACAAGGACATTTTGCAAACGCTCCGGCTGCTGGCACGGGCCATGTGCAGCAGAAAACGTGCCAAGCCATAAACGGCGGATTTCGGGGACGATCGGCCGCGTGGCGGACCCGGCATAAACTGCCGGCCGACGGTAATCGATAGGCGGTTATTACCCGGTTCCGGCGACCGGTCTCGCGGTCTGCCTGATGTTTTCGCTTGGCCCGAACATTGCTTGTTTGACCGGCAAACGTCTGACACTGGTTCGGACGCAGGAGAGCGTGTTGCCCATCGTCCCCAGCACCGGCCCGAACATCGGCCCCGGCATTAGCCCCGGCGGAACAACCAGCGTCGGGCACAGCGGGGGCCCCGGCAAAACCGCGCCGTCCATGCCGGCCGCTGCTTCGGAGGCGGCGGCCGGCGGCGCGACGTTCGGCCAGATACTGCACGCCGCTCAGGGTCAGGCACCCGCCGCTTCTGCCAACGCCCCGACGGAACAGCCGGCGGCAGTACCGCTTCCGCGCGAACCGCTGCCCGGTTCACCCAAACAGATTATCCAGCCGGCAAAACCGCGCGCGCACCTGAAGAACGAGCGGCCAGCGAAAAAGACCGCGTCCAATTCCACCGGCGCGCGCAACAGCGATTCCACGATCCCGGCAAGCTTCGCCCCGGTCGCGGCCGCTGCTCCGCCCCCGCCGCCCCCGCCGCCGGCCATGGCAGCGGCCCCGGCCCCGCCGAACGCAACGGGGGCACTAGGCGCCGCGAGGGAGATTTCGCCCCGGACAACGGAACCGCCGGCCGGACAGACCCGAAACCAGCCTCTGTTGCCGGCCGACGGGGCGCCTGCCGACGGGACGATGGTGCCGGATCCAGCCGGGATGCGGTCACAGCCCGGTTCGAGCGGCAGCCTCCAGCTCCAGTCTGCCGGCCCCGGGGCGCAACCCACCGTTCACCCGCCGCCGCTTCATGCCCTGGCCGGCGCATCCTTCGCCGCGGCGGCGAACCGCGCAGACCCCAAAACAGCGCCCGGCTTCGATACCCCGGGTTCGGCCGCCAGTCCCAACGGCCCCGTGGCGGCAGTTCCGCTTATGGCGTCCCCTCCGCCGCTAACGTCCATGATCCAGTCAGCGCCAATGATCCAGTCAGCGTCGGTACAGGCCGCTGCCCCGGTCCATCAGGCACTGCCAGCCGCCCAAGTGGCACCCGCGCTGGCGATCGTGGCGAAAGCCCCGGACGGGACGCAACAGATGACCGTCCGGCTGAACCCGGACCAGTTGGGGATGGTGCAAATCCGGCTCGACCGGTCACCATCGGGCGCGACGCATATCCAAATCCTGGCCGACCGGCCAGAGACGCTGCAAGCACTGCAACGCGACCAGCCGGCACTGCACAAAACCTTGGACGAAGCCGGCATTCCCGGCGCCGGCCGAACGATGGTCTTCCATGACGCCCCGCGTGCGGAAACCCAAGCCTCCAGTTCCGGTGGACCGTCGCAGGGGGGCGCAGCGCACAATCCTTCGGGCCGAAGCCCGGGGAACGGACAGGGCGGGACATCGGGCGGCACGCAGCCGGACGATCGCAGCGGGTCCAGACGCGGCAGCTACCCCGCCAGGGGCACCGCGCTGACGTCCGACACGCGCGCCGGCCCCGGCGTGGCCGGAGCCAAAGCCGCCAGCACAATCATCTACCGAGTCGGGCTGAATATTACCGCCTGAACATTCTACCGGAGCACTATCGATGTCTGGGACCGTTTCTTCACCGCCAGCCGCGGCATCTTCCTCATCCTCCGCCGCCATCGCTCAGGTTGGCACATCCGCACTGGGCAGCCTCAGCAGCAACTTTTCCAACTTCCTGTCGCTGCTGATGACGCAGTTGCAGAATCAGGACCCGACCACACCGATGGACTCCAGCCAGTTCACCAGCGAACTGGTGCAATTCACCAGTGTGGAGCAGCAGATCAGCACCAACAGCGACCTGACACAGCTTATCCAGTTGACCCAGGCCAGCCAGGTCGAACAGTCGGCATCGCTGATCGGCAAGCCGGTCACCGTTTCCGGCACGCAACTTTCGTTGCAGAACAGCTCGGGAACGATCAACTTCAACACCGCGACCGCGGAACCCGTCGCCATCGCGGTGTACAACAGCGCCGGCACACAGGTACAGACCGCCTCGCTGACCTCCGCCGCCGGCGCTAACACCTGGAAATGGAACGGTCAGAGCGCCTCCGGCCAGGCCATGCCCGACGGCGCCTATACGGTTACGGTCACGGCACTCGGGGCGAACAACACTTCGTCCAATGTGCCGTTCACCACCACCGCCACCGCCACCTCGGTTCAGAACAACAGCGGCACCGTTGAAATTCAGATGGGCGGCCTGACCCTGCCGTTCAGCGCCGTCCAGTCGGTGGGCAGTTAGCCGGCGAAAGCGGAGGCATCGTATGGGCAACATCGGGCGTTTGACGGCCTGGAACATCGAACAGGCGGGCGCGACGCCCGCCGGACCGGATGGTTTCATCGATACGCTGACCGGTGGCGGCGACAGCCGTCTGGTCATCGGCCGGCTGGGCGGGGTCAACAAATACCTGTGCCCGCCAGTACCGGCGCCGGACCTTGTGTGCGTGTCTTCCTGCACCGCCTCGCCGATCGCGCCGGCCGCGTTCCGGCGATGTGCGGAAACCTTCGTCCGCCTGAACAGCAGCGCGTCCCCGGGGGACGAATGGGCGGGCTTGCACCGACAGATCGAAACCCGGCTGCTGGCCTGTTTCGGCGCGTCCGGACTGGCGCACGCGATCCTGTGTCCGTCCGGCACGGACGCCCTGCTGACCGCCACTATGCTGCTGGCCGGCGAACGGCCGGGTTCGGGTATCGCCGCCATCCTGCCGCAGGCATCCGAAACCGGTTCGGGCGTCCCCCGGGCGGCAAGCCTGCGCCCGTTCGACGGACCGGCGGCCCTGGCCCCGCCGCCGATCGACTACGCCGCCCGGGTTGTCGAAGTCGCACTTCGCTGGCCGGACGGAACGCCCATCGACGGCAACCGGGTCGCGGAGGCGTTCAAGGCCGCCGCGTCCGCCGCCACGGACCGCCCGGTCGTGTTTCTGACGCATGGCACCAAGACCGGCCTGATCGCCCCGGTAATCCCGCCATCCGGACCGGACGTCATCGTCGATGCCTGTCAGGGGCGGATCGCACCGGAAACAGTGGCCCGGTATCTGCGCCGCGGCTGGCCCGTGGTCGTCACCGGTTCGAAGTTCTTCGGCGGGCCCGCGTTCTCCGGCGCGGTGCTGTTTCCAAGCGCGCGCGGGGCAGCCCGGCCGCGGGGACAGCCCAACCCCGGCATGCTGCTGCGTTGGCTGGCCGCGCTGGATACGATAGAGGCGTTCGCCGCCATCGGCAGCCAGTGCGCCGGCCGCGTTCAGGTGCAACGCCACGCCATCGAAGCTGGCCTCGCCGCAACGCCCAACGTTGTTCCCCTGCCGGGTCTGTCCGCACATGGCCCCGGATGGAGCGATGCAGCGACGATCTTCAGCTTCGCGCTGCGTTCGCCAGGCGGACGCCTGCTGACGGCCGCCGAACTGCGGCCGATTTATACCCGCCTGGCCCAGCATGGCGTTCTGCTGGGCCAACCCGTCGAATTCGGCCAATTCGGCGCCCTTCGCATTGCAATCGGCGCTCGGGATACGTTTCCACCGGCCACAGCGGACCAGCGTATGCCGGATTTGTTTGCCGCACTGCGGGAGGAGGCTCTATCCTAACCAAGTAAGCAGGCGGCTGGGGGCGCCGAACCGCGGTCCGTTGGTGGCTCGCTGCTTTATCTCGCCCCACTCCAAGCCGGCGGGCAGCGATTGCCTTGATAACCCTGACCTTCAGAAGAATGACGGCTGGTGTTGGGTCGAAAGTGCCCCAAAAGGGTGGATGAGTGCGCGGGGACGGCATGCCCGGCCGGCCATGCGCGTCGGTTGTATATCCCGGCAAGGGATCTCCATACGGGTGGAGAGAGACGAACCAGCAGGCGGCAGCACGTGGCCAGAACGCGATAATGCCTCGGTTTCGCAGCGGGTTGACGCAACTGCCGGTTTGTTCGGGAATCCCGCTAAATCGCCCATACGTGACACGGCCGCGCCCCTGCGCTACGTCCCACCCTTTAGCGTGAACAAACTGGGACGAATCTGACCGCCATGGCCAGCAGCAACGACATCCGCGCCGCCTTCCTGGACTATTTCGCCCGCAACGGCCACACGCCGGTGCCCAGCTCTCCGCTGGTGCCGCGCAACGACCCGACGCTGATGTTCACCAACGCCGGCATGGTGCAGTTCAAGAACGTCTTCACCGGGCAGGAAAAGCGGCCATACATACGCGCCACGACGGCGCAGAAATGCGTGCGGGCGGGCGGCAAGCATAACGACCTGGACAATGTGGGCTACACCGCTCGGCATCACACCTTCTTCGAAATGCTGGGGAATTTCAGCTTCGGCGACTACTTCAAGGAACTGGCGATCCCGTATGCGTGGGAACTGGTGACCAAGGATTACGGCCTGCCGAAGGACAAGCTGCTGGTCACGGTCTATTCGGAAGACGAGGACGCCGCCGCCCTGTGGAAGCAGGTCGCCGGCCTGCCGGAAGACCGGATCATCCGCATCCCGACCTCCGACAATTTCTGGCGCATGGGCGACACTGGTCCGTGCGGGCCGTGTTCAGAGATTTTCTACGACCATGGGGACCATATCCCGGGCGGGCCGCCGGGCAGCCCCGATGAAGATGGCGACCGGTTCATCGAAATCTGGAACCTGGTGTTCATGCAGTTCGAGGAAGGGCCGCCCGGCACGCGCATGCCGCTGCCCCGCCCGTCGATCGACACCGGCATGGGGCTTGAGCGGATTGCGGCGATCCTGCAGGGCAAGCACGACAACTACGACATCGATACATTCAGGGCGCTGATCCTGGCGAGCGCGGAACTGACCGGGCAGGACCCGGACGGACCGTTCAAAACCAGCCATCGGGTCATCGCCGACCATTTGCGCAGCACCTCGTTCCTGATGGCCGATGGTGTGCTGCCGTCGAATGAAGGTCGCGGCTATGTGCTGCGCCGGATCATGCGCCGCGCGATGCGGCACGCGACGATGATGGGGGCGAAGGAGCCGCTGATGCACCGGCTGGTGCCGGCATTGATCCGCCAGATGGGTGCCGCGTATCCGGAACTGGGGCGGGCGCAGGGGTTGATCGAGGAAACCCTGCTGCTGGAGGAAACCCGCTTCAAGCATTTGCTTGAGCGCGGGCTGCATTTGCTGGCCGAGGAAACCGGCCGCCTGGGCGACAAACAGGCCCTGCCCGGTTCGGTGGCGTTCAAGCTGTATGACACCTATGGCTTCCCGCTGGACCTGACGCAGGACGCGCTGCGCGAACAGGGCCGCGGCGTCGATCTGGACGGGTTTCAGGCGGCGATGCAGGAACAGCGCACCCGAGCCCGCGCCGCCTGGGCGGGATCGGGCGATGCGGCGACCGAACAGGTCTGGTTCGAAACCAAGGAACGGGTCGGGGCGACGGAATTCCTGGGCTACTCCACCGAAAGCGCCGAGGGCGAAATCCTGGCGCTGGTGCTGAATGGCGTTGGCGCCTCCACCGCGACCGCCGGGACCGATGTGGCAGTGGTGTTGAACCAGACACCTTTCTATGCCGAGAGCGGCGGTCAGGTCGGCGACACCGGCACGATCTCCGGCCCCGATGGGCTGGTGATTACCGTGACCGATACGCAGAAGAAGCTGGGTGAGTTGTTCGTGCATCTGGGTCGCGTGGAGGCCGGGGTTGCCAAAATCGGCACGCCGGTCGTGGCGACGGTGGATCATGCGCGTCGCAGCACAATCCGGGCGCACCATTCGGCGACGCATCTGCTGCATGAGGCGCTGCGGCGGAAGCTGGGGACGCATGTGCAGCAGAAGGGCAGCCTGAACGCGCCGGACCGGCTGCGGTTCGACGTATCGCAACCCAGGCCGATCACGGCAGAGGAGTTGCTGTGGGTGGAAAGCGAGGTCAACGCCCGCATCCGCGAGAACTCCGAGGTCACGACGCGGTTGATGACGCCGGATGCGGCGGTGGAACTGGGTGCGATGGCGCTGTTCGGGGAGAAATACGGCGACGAGGTCCGCGTGGTGGCGATGGGCGAGCCGGACGGCAACAAGCCGGCCTGGTCGATCGAATTGTGCGGCGGCACGCATGTGAGGCGGACAGGCGATATCGGCTATTTCCGGATTGTGGGGGAAACCGCGGTCGCGGCCGGCGTGCGGCGGATCGAGGCTGTCACCGGCGCCTCGGCCGAGGCGATGGTGCTCGAAACGCAGACAAGGCTGAACGACGTGGCGGGCGCGTTGCGAGCCGCCCCGGCGGAAGTGGCGGACCGGATCGCGGCGCTGCTGGAGGACCGCAAGAAGCTGCAGGCCCAGGTGGGCGAGTTGCAGAAGAAGCTGGCGACCGGCGGCGGGGCGGCGGCGGCCGAGGAGGTCAACGGGGTGATGCTGTCCGCCCGCAACCTCGGTGAGGTGCCGGCGAAGGATTTGAAGGGTCTGGCGGACGCGATCGGCAAGCAGCAGGGTTCGGGCGTGGTGGCACTTGTCTCCACGGCCGAGGGCAAGGCTTCTATCGTGGTGGCCGTGTCGGCGGATCTGACGGGGCGGATCAGCGCGGTCGATCTGGTGCGCGCGGCGGCGGCGGCGGTGGGCGGCAAGGGCGGCGGCGGACGGCCGGATCTGGCTCAGGCCGGCGGGCCGGACGGCGACAAGGCGGATGAGGCGCTGGCGGCGGTTCGGGCGGCGCTGGGATAGGATAACGCAGGCGTGGCGTTTCGGCGGCCGGATGTGGTAGAGAGCATCCATTCCGGCACCAATGTGGAACCATGCCCGTCAATCTGTCGATCAAAAACGCCCCTGACGATGTGGTGGAACGGCTGCGACAGCGGGCGGAGCAAAACCATCGCTCGTTGCAGGGCGAACTGCTTGCGATCATTGAGGCAGCCGCCAAGGATGCCCCGCGGAGAGCCGCGGGCGACATTCTGGCGAAAGTGCGCGGCTTAGGCATTCACACCGCCGGCGACTCGACGCAGATCGTCCGATCCGCGCGTGATGCAAGGTAAAGTCGTCGATGCCTCCGCTCTGGCGGCGATCCTGTTCGGTGAGCCCGAGGCTGAATCCGTCGCTAGCCAGTTAGGCGACAGCAATCTTCGGGCACCTGTCCTGATCGAGTATGAACTGGCGAATGTCTGCCTCATCAAATGCAAGCGGAACCCGGAGCAGCGCGAGGCCTTGATCCGAGCGTTCGATTTGCGCCGGGAATTCGACCTCGAATACGTGAATGCCGATCTCGACGGCACACTAATTTTGGCCGCCCAAACCGGGCTGACGGTCTATGACGCCAGTTACCTCTGGCTCGCCCGAACACTGGGCATGGGATTGGTAACGCTGGACAAGCAGTTGCTTCGGGCGTTTTCGCGGTAGTCCTCCCGCCTCAGCGGGAGGACGCCGGAGCTCAATCCTTGTAGTCGGGTTCTTTCTTATCCAGAATCCGCTTCAGCGCATCGAAGTGCCACTCGGCGTTCGTCCGCCCGCCATAAAGATACCGGTTCTCGCGGAACTCCTTGATCGTGTGGTCAACAACATCCTGCGGCAGATACTTCAGCGGCTTGTTGGTCCACATCGCATACAACTGCACCTGGGCCACGCGCTCCACGTAGTACAAACGGTCATACGCAGCGGCCACCGTGGCGCCCACCGTTGCGACACCGTGGTTGGCCATCATCAGAACCGTCTTGTCGCCGATGACGCCGGCCAGACGCTCGCCCTCGGCCGGGTCGAACGCCGGGCCGGTGTAGATGTCGTCGTAAGCCGTGTGCAGCATGGTCCCCAGTTCGGTCTGCCCGATCGGCAGGATGCGCGGGTCCTCCAGCCGGCTGAGCGCGCTGGCGAACGGCATGTGGGTATGGAACACCGCCGCGGCGGCCGGGATCAGCCGGTGCATCGGGGCGTGGATGCAATAGGCGGAGCGTTCGACCTCCCCCTGTCCGGTCAGACGGGTGCCGTCATAGCCGATTTCCATGAAGCAACTTGCCGTCACTTCGGACCAATGGGTGCCGAACGGGATCTGGTAATAGCGATCGTTGGCGCCCGGCACGCGCAGGGTGAAATGGTTGAAAATGCCCTCGTTGAAGCCGTGCATCACGGCCAGACGGTGGGCGGCAGCGAGGTCGATACGGGCCTGCCAGCGGACATCGGCCAGCGCGGAGTCTTCGGTTTCGATGGATTCCAAGGGCATCGGGCGTCTCCTGCAATATACGATGCTGGATCATCGGGCGATCAAGGTCGGCGGTCAAATCCGTAGCCCTGTGGCTGTCGATGCCACTGCTGGGCTTTGCGCTCAATCGCGCATATCATTTGCTCAAAGGAGCAACCCCGCATGGCTAATCCTGGATCGCCGGCTTCCGGGGCGCCCGGCGAAGGCCAAGGCCGCCGCGATAGCGGTGGAGAAGCGGCCGGTTTCCCCGGCCAAAGATAAGGCACCGCCGCTGTCTTATATGACTGTCTATCGCGCCAGCCCGCTGGAGCGCATCGCCTTGATCCGGCGGGGTATCCCGGCTTCCGAGGCGAAGCGCATATTCGCGGACCTGCCGATCGGACAGGGGGCCGGGTTCAAGGCGCTGAATCTGTCGGTGGCCACGGTCAACAAGAAGGCCAGGCAGGGTGAAACGCTATCCTCTGAGGAAAGCGAGCGCATCGTTGGTTTCGCGAAGCTCGTGGGACAACTGGAGGCGATGATCCAGGACTCCGGCGATCCGGCGCACTTCGACGCCCGAGCGTGGATGGCGCGATGGCTAACCGAACCGCTGCCCGCGTTCGGCGGCACCCGGCCAGCCGATCTGAGGGACACGATGGAGGGCCAGGGTATGGTTGCCGCCGCGCTGTCGCAGATTCAGAGCGGCGCATACGCTTGAGTGTTACTGTCGGGCGCTGGGGCGAAGGCCTCGGGCGGACGCTGGAACGCCCCCGGGGATGCCCTGGTTTACGCTTCAGAATCGCAGGCGCTGGCATGTTTGTCGCCCGGTTCGCCGGAATGCGACATTGACCTCGCCGCGTCAGCTCCCTATGTATCGACATTGTCGATATGGTGATGCAGATGCAGGTTCTGGTCAAAAAATGGGGTAACAGCGCCTCGGTTCGCATCCCCGCCGCGGTGATGGATGCGGCGAAGCTGTCGCTCGACCAGTCCGTGGACATCCGCGAGGAAGCCGGCCGCGTGATTATTGAGCCTATCCGGGAACCGGCGTTCGATCTTGGCGACCTGCTAGCGGCGGTGACCGACGAGAATATCCACGGTGAGATCGACTTCGGTCCCGCGGTTGGCAAGGAACTGCTTTAGGTGGGTCGTGGCGGGTATGTGCCCGATACCGGCGATATCGTTTGGTTGGACTTCGATCCACAGGCTGGGCACGAGCAGGCGGGACACCGGCCGGCCGTTGTGCTGAGCCCGGCGGCCTACAATGGGCGCATCGGGTTGATGGTTTGTTGCCCGGTGACAACGCGGATCAAGGGTTATCCGTTCGAAGTGCCGCTCGCGGGATCGCCGCCGAGCGTTGCGCTGGCCGATCAGGTGAAGAGCCTTGATTGGCGGCGGCGTGGGGCGGTTCATAAGGGCGGGGTGACCGCTGTGGAGATGGCGGTTATCCGGGCGAAGATACGGGCGCTTATGGGGATGTAA
>JAKBCJ010000022.1 GCA_021807975.1 Pseudomonadota bacterium
ATGTGGGTTGTGAAGCCGGCGATCCGCCCGCCAGCGACCCGCACCCATTTCGAATGCGTGCCGGGCAGGCAGGCAATGCCGCCGTCCCGCAGCAGGGCCGGGATCCCCAGCACCTGGGTTTCTTCGCCGCGCATGACCTCCGCCACGCCCGACCCATCCAGCCCCGACAGGCCGGGTACCAGTTTGACCCTGGCCCAGTCGAAGCCGATATCCGTCAGGCTGGCGGCGATCTCCGCCGCCCCCGCCGGGCAGGGCAGATACGGGGCTTCCTTCCAGCCCTGCCGGCTGCCGATCATGCCGGATAGCAGCACCCGATCCTCGCCCGCCGCCAGCCAGGGGCCAATTTCCTCGCGCAGCGTATCGCCGAACCGTCCGTCGGGCACGTTCAGAATACCCTTGGCAGCCGAACGGCGGTCGCGGATGGCGCCGTCGCGCCCGATGCGGAAGGCGCGAAAACTCGTTGTGCCCCAATCGATGCCGATCATCGTTTCCCCCTGTCCGCCGGAAGCCGCCCCGACCGCGCCGGCGATACCGCCGCCGCACCACGTCTATAACACCGGTTGACCCGCCGCGGCACATTGCGCACACCGACGTCCCATTCCCGACGGAGTTCACCTACCATGGCGCAAGCCCTGACTGTCGAGCCGATTGGCGCGCCGCACGGGTTCTTCACCCGGATCGGCGGAGTCTCCACCGGGGCTTTCGCCAGCCTGAATTGCAGCGTCTCCAGCCCCGACAACCCGGACTCGATCCGCGAAAACCGCGCCCGTGTCGCCCGTTCGCTGGGTGTCGAGCCCGCCGCCTTGCTGGGGTTGACCCAGGTACACGGCAATGCGGTGGTAACGGTGACCCGGCCCTGGATGGCGGGGCAGGGCGGGCAGGCCGACGCCATGGTCACCGCCCGCCGGGACGTGGCGCTGGGGATCGTCACGGCCGATTGCGCGCCCGTGCTGTTCGCCGCATCCGATGGTTCCGTCGTCGGGGCCGCCCATGCCGGATGGCGCGGCGCGGTGTCCGGCGTGCTGGAAGCAACCGTGGCGGCAATGGCCGGGCTTGGCGCCGCCGCGTCGGACATGATCGCGGCCGTCGGCCCCTGCATCGCGCAGGCATCGTATGAGGTCGGCCCCGATCTGCGCGGCCAGGTGCTGGCACATGCCGCCGCCGACTCGGTGTTCTTCGCACCGGGCCGGCGCGAAGACCGGTGGCAGTTCGACCTCGCCGGCTACTGCGCCGCCCGCCTGCGTTCGGCCGGCGTTGGCCGCGTCATCGTGACCGGCGTCGATACCCTGGCCGAGGAAGACCGGTTCTTCAGCCATCGCAGGCGCACCCTGGCGAAGGCGGGTCCGATCGGTCATCAGATATCGGTTATCCGGCCAGCGTGACCGGCGCACCGGGATGTTCGCGATTCTTCCCCCCTTTCGGTGCCGCCCGGCTTCTGCTTCAAACCGCCGGATGATCGCCCGTTTCGGCCGTTTGGCCCTGATACCGTTCGTCTGCCTGACCCTCTCCGCCTGCGGCGACCTGCCGGAGCCATTCCTGGGCAATCCCGGCGCGACCGCGCGCAGGCTGGCACAGCCGCTCTCGCCGCTGCTGGCCGTGCCGCCCGGTTCGGATACGCTGCTGCCCGATGCCGCAAACCAGGAACTGGCCAGGCAGATTGCCCTCGCGCTGCAGGCGACCGAGGTGCCGGCAATGGTCCGCACCCCGGACAAGAACGACTGGCGGCTGATCACCCGGGCCGAACACAAGGGCGATGTCGTGACCCCGATGTTCAGCATCCAAAACCCCCAAGGCAAGGAAGAAGGCGTCGCACAGGGCGAGCAAGTGCCGTTCGCCGCCTGGGCGCATGCCGATCCGGCGCTGCTGACACGGGTTGCCGAGGAAGCCGGGCCGCGCATCGGCGCGGTGCTGACCAGTATCCGGGTGGCGCACGACAAGGCCGATCCGGGCAGCCTGTATAACCGCGCAGCCAAGGTCGATGTCGCCGACGTGACTGGCGCGCCGGGCGACGGTAACGTCACCCTGACCCAGCAGCTCCGCGCCAGGCTGGCGGTGCTGGGTCCGATTGTGCTGACAACCCCGGCGGGCGCCGATTTCGTGGTGCAGGGGGAGGTCGCGGTCGTGCCGATCCCCAGGCATATGGAACGGGTGGAGATCCAGTGGATCGTGAAGACCGCGTCCGGCGACGAACGCGGGCGGGTGGTCCAGCTGAACGAAATCCCCGCCGGCACGCTGAGCAAATACTGGGGCGACGTGGCCGTCGTGGTGGCCGCGGAGGCGTCGAACGGCATCAACGACGTGCTGTTGCGGCAGGCGGGACATGACCCGAACAAAGAAAGTAAGCCCGCCCAGCAAGGAATGGTACAGCAAGGGCCGGTCAAGTAAGGTCTGGTCAGTCGAACTCCGTTGCCAGCGCCGGATCGCGCCAATGCGCGAACATCCGCTGGATATGATGCGGCTGCGTACGGCGAACCGACAGGTCTGCCGGTATCTCCGTTTCGGCGAACCAGCCGACCTCGCTGGTTTCCAGGCTGGTT
Source organism: Pseudomonadota bacterium (assembly GCA_021807975.1). Lineage (GTDB taxonomy): Bacteria > Pseudomonadota > Alphaproteobacteria > Acetobacterales > Acetobacteraceae > Rhodopila. The sequence continues at coordinate 2,538 of JAKBCJ010000022.1, forward strand.
GCCGGTTCACCGCCCTCCAGCGCGCAGATGAAGAACATTCGGGCGACGGAAAACGCGGTCGGCGGATGTGCCTGGCGCGCCCGGTCCCATACCGCGGCGAGCTTGGTGGCGCGGACGCGGTAGCCGGATTCCTCGAACACCTCCCGCACCACCGACTCGGACGGGGTCTGGTTCACGTCCGCCCAGCCGCCGGGCAGCGTCCAGCGGTGGCCGTCCACCACCTCGCGCACCATCAGGATGCGGCCGGCGGCGTCAAACACCGCGCCGCGTACGCCCAGCTTGGGGGTCGCGTAGCCGGCCTCAGCATCAAAAAGCGACTCGATACGGGTCAGGTCGGCATCGGTGTGAGCAGCCATGATCCGGGCGGCAAGACGACCGAGAGCGTGGAACCGTTCCAGATCATAAGGATCCTTGCCGAACGCCAGTCCGGTCTGGGCAATGGCCTGGATTTCGCGCGCCCAGATCAGCCAGTCGGGGTCGGCCGTCATGCCGGGCGGTTGGAACCGGTCAACCGGCCGACTCCGTCACCATCGGGGCTTCGGCTCCATCCCCGGCGATTTCGCTGTCGGTCAGCACCCGCCAGACGCCATTGACCAGGATTTCGCTGGGCTTGAAACGGGCTTTGTAGGCCATTTTGCGGCTCTCCGGCACCCAGTAGCCCAGATAGACGCATGGCAATCCCAGCGAGCGGGCGCGTTCGATCAGCCACAGCACGGCGAAGGTGCCCAGGGACTGCTTTTCCATCCCCGGGGCGAAGAAGCTGTAAACCGCGGACAGTCCGTCGCCCAGTTGGTCGGTCAGGCAGGCGCAGACCAGCCGGTCCTGCTCGTCGCGGAATTCGATAATGAACGTCTCGATCGGTGTGTCTTCCACCATCGCCCGGTAGTCGTAGAAGCTCATGCTGGCCATATCGCCGTCGCCGTGGCGCACCTGCTGGTAGCGCTGGAACAACTGGAACTGTTCGGCGGTCGCCCTGGCCGGGACGCGGTAGCCTTCCAGATGGGCATTGGCCTTCGCGATCTTGTGCAGCGTGCGATCCGGCTGGAACCGGTCCACCGGAATCCGGATTGGCACGCAGGCCTGACAGGACGGGCATACCGGCGCATAGGCGATATTATGGCTGCGGCGGAAGCCCGCCCGTGACAGCCGGTCGTGCAGCGCCTCCGCCTCCGGCCCGGCGATTTCGGTTACCACTTTGCGTTCCGTCCGGCCCGGCAGATACGGGCAGGGAAGGGGGGCGGTGGTGTAGAAGAACTGCGGCCGGCGGGGCGGCTTATACAGTGTCATTGCCGTGCGATCATGATGTCCGGGTCACGGGAAGGCGCTTCCCGGGGGCATGTTCCAGCCTCCGCCGGCCGCGGTCAACGCCCCGGTTCGCACGACGACAAGTCCGCTGACTATATCGTGCAGCGTTCGGCGGCGGCGGGTGAACAGGGCGACCACCAGAAGCAGGCCCGACGTGGCGATGGTCAGGTAGAACACCAGCACGAACACCAGCGCCTGCAACACGGACGGCGGCCCGAGGTCGTCGTCCCGGCGCACCGTCAGGCCCATCGCGCGCTGGCCGGGCGTGGCGGAACTGACGCCCAGCAGCGACAGGAAATGATACAGGAACGGCACCCAGGGCAGAATGGCCAGGGCACCGAAGCCAAGACCGAAGGTCAGCAGCCCGAACAGGAACAGGACCCACCAGATCGCCAGTGTCAGCAGGGCGATCAGAACCGCATCGATCAGCCAGCCAAGGCAGCGGCGTGCCACCACCCCGCCGGTCAGAGAGTCGTCGTCTGGATAGGGCGGGCGGAAGCTCATGGTGTCAGCCGAACCGTTCCGGTGATTCGGGCCGGTGTTGGCCCGAGCGTAATGGTAGCACCGTCGCGCCAGCGGAGGGCAAAATCTCTTGCGTGCGGGCTGAATGGATTGCCGGATTGTCCGGGTGTCATGACGAACAGGCTGCGGTCGAGGTCCGACAGGTCATAGACTCCGCGGAACGAGGCCCCATGCACCGATTGCAACGCGGCATTGGGGCTGCCGCGGTCCAGGGTGGTGTCGTCGCCCGGGCTGGGGATGCTGATCGTGGTCAGCGGCCCCAGGACCGGAACCATGCGCAGGATAGGATGCGCGAACACCGCCTGATGGGCGTCGCCCCAGTGCCATGCCGACGGATCGCCGCCGAACCGGGCGGTAAGGCCCTGCATCGCGTCGTTCAGGGAGTCGCGCAACAGCGGCGCGCAATCGCCATCGCACATCACGGCGCCCTGAGGGGTCAGCACCCGGGCGACGAAATCGGCCACCGGCGGCCCGCCCGCCGCGGGCAGGCCGGCGCGGTGCAGCACGGCATCGTGGAACGCGTTCATCCAGGCGTTGAAAATCAGCGGAGCCGGGGAGCCCATGGACGCCTTGCCGTCCCAGGACTTAAGGAGCGCGATCGCCGGCTGCGAAGCGCCGGGCACGGCCAGCAGCGCCGGCAGCACCTGCCGGGCGAAATTGTCCAGCAGGTCAATTTGCATCGCGGCGAAGTCAGCCAGTGAAAGCCGGTCGGATGCGGAGAGCAGCTCCCGGATCCGGTCGGCGCGCCAGGGGGCGAATGTGTCGCGCCCCATGAACACCGGGAAATCCGGTGGCCAGACCGGTTCGTTCGCATTCACCAGCCGGCCGCTGGCCGGGGATACGCTGTGCGGCAGTTGCTCGCCGGATGCCCAGCCGATCCAGTCATGCGATCCGTCGCCGGGTACCGGCATGGACCCGTCCCCGGCTTTGCGGACCGGCACGCGGCCGGTGACGAACAGCCCGATCGTGCTGGCGTCGGCGACCAGCAGGTTCTGCACCGGGGAACTGATTGTCGCGGCCGCCGCTCCCGCCTCCCGCACCGTCCGGGCGTCATCCAACGCCCGAAGGCCAGCCGCCGCGGTATCGTTGGGCTGCAGGTTGGCCATCGACACCGCCAGAACAGGGCCGTCCGGGTGGTCCAGGTCGCTGATCACCGGCCCATGGCGGGTTTCCCGCACTGTCAGCACAACGTCTGCCTCACCGCGGACCCCGATGCGTTCCTCGCGGATCGCGAACGGCTTCGGACCGTCCGGCGTCTGGTACTGACCCGGTCCGGCCGGCGTTTCCACGAAGATGTCCTGCACATCGGCGCCATTGGTGGTGAATGTCCAGGCGATCTTCTCATTGCGGCCCAGCACCATGAACGGCACGCCCGGCGCGGTCGCACCCGCCAGCACATGCCCGGGCGTGTCTATTCGTGCCAAATACCAGAGTCCGGGAAAGCCGAACGACAAATGCGGATCGCCGGCCAGCATCGGCTTGCCGGTAGAGGTGTGGCTGCCATCGACCGCCCACTCGTTCGAGGCACTTCGCGGCATTGTGAACGGGTCCGGAAATGCCGGCAGCACCCCGATCAGGCGTTCCGCGGCCACGGCGAAGCGCTCGGGCATCGGGGCCATCGCCTCCGGGGCGGGCACGCCGGACCGGGCCGGCCAAAACTGCTGGATCAGCGCGTCCGGCACATGCCCGGCCAAGGCCTGACGGGCGAGTTCCTGGTGCCAGTTCATCGACAGCCAAAGCCCCATGGTTTTCGCCCACAGCAGACTGTCGGACGGCTGCCAATGTTCTGGTGCGCCCAGCAGCAGGAATTCCGGGGCGGCGAACCGGCCTTTCAGATCGATCCAGGCGTTCACGCCGCGCGCGTAGGCGTCCAGCAGATCACGCGTCTCCGGCGGCAGTGTCGCGAGGTCCTCCATCGCATGGCGGCGCAGGCCCAGCGTGCGGCTCATGCGGTCCATCGGAAGTGTCGCCGGCCCGACGATTTCCGACAGCCGGCCCGACGCCGCCCGGCGCATCAGGTCCATCTGAAACATGCGGTCGCGGGCGTGGATGAATCCCAGCGCCGCCGCCGCGTCGGTGCCGGACTGGGCGCGGATGCGGGGAACCCAGTCGGTGTCGAAGGTGATGTCCACTGGACCGGACAGGCCGGGCAGTGTGGCATCCTGCCGGGCGCCGGGGATGGTCAGCCAGATCAGGCCGGACACGACGGCGAACAGCAGCAGCACAAGCACGCCAAGTGCCGCGAGAACGCGGGCGATGGTCCGAAGCAATCTGGTCATGCGACGTAAGGTGATGGGTGGAAGGCGGGCTGGAAAGAGGCGGTTCGGAGAAATCGTCCGGGCCCGGTGAAAATCCCCGGAGCGGCCGCGATATCCGCCGGCGGCGAAAGATTGCCCCTTGCCGGGTGGATGGTACGCAATAAGATTGTGTATCTCGTCGCGGCCAGGAAACGTCTGCTCAAAATCCCATGAAGCCGCCCCATTCGGATACGCCCGCCGGGCTGGATGCCATCGACCGCCGCATTCTTGCCGCGTTGCAGGAAGACGGGCGGATGACCAATGTCGACCTGTCGAAGCGGGCCGGTATTTCCGCCCCGCCCTGCCTGCGCCGTGTCCGCGCGCTGGAGGAAGCCGGGGTGATCCGCGGCTACCACGCCGATACCGATCCGCAGATGCTGGGGTGGGAAATCACCTTCTTCGCCATCGTCGGTTTGGACAGCCAGAAAGAAGCGCTGCTGTCGGCGTTCGAACAGACAGTCGGCACCTGGGCCGAGGTGCGCGAGTGCCACATGATTCGCGGCGGCGGCGATTTCCTGCTGAAGCTGGTGGCCCGCGATACGGCGCATGAGAACCAGTTGACCCAGAAGCTGACCGGCCTGCCGACGGTCAGCCGGGTACAGACCTTGCAGACGATCCGGACCAGCCGCAGCCTCGCCGGGGTTCCGTTCTAACGTCCCCCTTTTGGCCAGATGGCCTTGGCGACCGCCATCTCCGGCGGGTCGGTAGTGACGATACGGCCATTCTGCCATTGCACAATCATCAGTTTGGCATCCACCCGCCTTCCGGCTTCGTCGTATTTCACATGATGGCCGGGGAACAGCAGTGCGGGACCGTCGCGCAGGTCGAACGCCCGGACCTGCTCCGCCACTTTGCGCCGGTCCGGGCTTCTCGCCCGCTCCACCGCCTCGGCCAGCAGCATGATATGGCCATAAGCCATGACCGGCTCCTGCAGCATCCACGGTTCCCTGGTGCGGGCGATATAGCGGGTTTCAAGCGCCTCCATGCCCTTTCCGGCACCGGCCGCGGTGATAATCATCATGCCCTGGACGACCTGATCGCCGGCATTCGCCACCAGTTCCGGCATTGCCCAGTGGCCGCCATTGCCGATCGACGGCAGTTTGCCGCCGCCCAGGCCGAATTCCGCCAGTTTATCCAGGATCATCTTGTCGTCCGGCACATTCGTTGACAGCGCCAGCAGGAAGTCAGGCCGGGTTGACCGCACCTTCTGGATCAGGGTTGTGGCGTCCGACAGAGGCGGCGTGAAGACCTCGTCCACCACGGCGGTCAGGCCCAGATCCGCCAGCACATGGCCGCGGATCGGCTTCAGGAAGCTGACGGCCGAGGCTGTGTTGTCGGAAATCATGGCCACTTTGCGAGGCCGCTTGCCGGTGGTGCGTTCGGCGAGGTCCAGGATCGTCGGCAGCGCCTTTTCCGCCTGATCGACCGCGGTGGGCGAGGACTGGAAGATAAAGTGGAAGCCGCGGCCGGTGATAAGGTCCGAGTACGACTGGGTGAACCACGGGAGCTCGGCGCGTTCGGTGACCTCGGTGACAGCCAGGGTGAAGGACGACAGCCATGCGCCGAAGCCGCCGCTGAGCCCGGGTTCCTGCGCGATCATGCGCTGCGCGGCGTTCTTGGCCTTTTCCGGCGAGTCCCCGGCGTCGTACTGCACCAGGCGCACCTTTGCGCCGCCCAAGGACTTGATCCCGCCGGCTGCGTTGATGTCGTCGATCGCCATTTCGGCGCCCTTGCGTTGCAACTCGCCCTCCCGCGCCCATGGGCCGGACAGCGGTGCGATCATGGCAAAGGTTACCTCGGTCTGTTCCGCGTGTGCCTGGCGGATCAGCGGCAGCACGGCGCCCCCGGCCAGTGCCGAGCGTCGGTTGAGTGTGGGCATGGCGTTGTGTCCTCCGGCATTTTGGTTGTTGTCCCGGGGCTTTCTGAATCCGGATACCCGCGTTTCGCACCCTTGGTCTGCGTCTCACTATTGGCTGGATTGCTCCATCTGCCAACCATGATGCTTGCTTTCATGCTGCGCTGCACAATATGACGGAACGCAGACAATTCGCGTGATCGCGAACGAGGATATCGGTTTCATGAGACAGTCGGATCGGCGGGATCCCGCCCGCGGCACATCGGATCATATTGCGTCCCGTGCGGTATGGCTGCCGGCTTTGACCGCGATGGCGATCATGGCGGCGGGGTGCGTCAGCACATTCCTGGTTCTGCAACTTGATGAGTTCCGACCCGGGATCGGCGATATTGTAACATTCAAGCCGGGCTCCGAAGATCCGGACCTGTGGCAGACGATTATCCCCGCCACGGTGGTTTCCGCGATGGGCAGCCCGGTGGCAGCATGCTCGCTGGACCCGAACGTCATTGCGGAAAAGGGCGGCAGCCTGGTGGTTGAGGGGCTGCGGGACAAACCCTCCCTGCAATACCGTCTCCATTGGGCTGGAACCGGCACCGCCAGGTCGGGCGGCGATTGCGGTGCCTCGGCGGATATTCTGGTGTCGCGAACCGATCTTCAGCGGTTGGCCAATGCGGCCGGCGGCTTTGGGGTCGGCGACAAGGGCATGGTTCGCTGAGCGGTGGGGCCTGGAACACCGGACGCCGAAGCTGTTAGAGACGATGTATGTCAACAGCGCCGTCGCCCGCGTTCGAAGCACTGATCGTCCCGCACCGAAGCCTTAGTCCCCGTGGCGGGGCCGTTCTTATCAGTGCGCTCGCCACCATCAGTGCCGGGATGATGGTGCGGCTTTGGCTGTGGGGCGCATGGCCGGCGGCGATCTTCAGTCTGGTCGATGTGCCCCTGCTTCTGGTGCTGCTGGCGATAAACCAGCGCCGGGCACGGGCCAGCGAATTGATCATGCTGGCCGATCATCAACTTCTCGTGATCAAGACTGATCCATCCGGGCGTCGGCAGAAGATCGCGCTGTCCACGGCGTGGCTAAGGGTCGATCTGGAGTCGCCCGATGCGGTCCCCCGTGTCGTGCTGACGAGCCGGGGGAAAGCGTTCGAGGTCGGTTCGTTTCTGCACGACCTGGACAAACGCTCGTTATTCGATGGCCTGCGCGACGCGCTGGAAAGGGCGCGGAACCCGCGTTTCGACAACCCGCAACTGCGAGAGACCTAAGCCCCCGATACGTCGGCCGGTCCCATCGACTTGATGAGGTCGAAGACCCGCTTGCGGATCGATGGGTCGGTGATCCGATAGTATGCGCGCACCAGTTCCAGGGTTTCCCGGCGGCTGAGCGTATCGTCGCCGAACGGATCCTGCGTTTCGGAACCGCCCGCCGGACGTCTGCCCGTCACGCCGCCGAAATTGGACGCCAGACTGTCGGGCATATCGTCGAAGAAGAAGCTGATCGGGACATCGAGCACGCGGGACAGATCGAACAGGCGCGAGGCGCCCACGCGGTTGACGCCGCGTTCGTATTTCTGCACCTGCTGGAAGGTCAGTCCGAGCGCTTCGCCGAGACGTTCCTGGCTCATACCGAGCAAAGTGCGGCGAAGACGGATTCTGGACCCGACATGTACGTCGATTGGGCTCGGGCGGCTTTCGCGATCACTTCCCAACACTTGTTCGACGCCTGCCATGCCATTTGTCCCCATGTAAGTGAGCGAACCCTATACATTTCCTTTGCATGTCGCGCTATTGGCGCGGGCGCACAAAGAATGAAGATGCTCCATAGTGTGGACTGAGCTCGGGCGCAACCTAAAATTGTCGATAAATGTGAAATTTTAAGTCACGTAGCAGTATAAATGAATGATTGTATAAAAAATTGCATTTTACTCATTACCTCTGGCCGGTATGCCGATCAAACCGAATAGTGCGAAAGCGGAGGCGACAGCCCCTGGTAGCAAGAGACCCAGTCGCGCATAGATAGTTGCGGGAAGTGCGGGCGGCAAGGGCACCTGCAAAATTCCCCCAATTCGCGTACCAAGGCGGCCGAGCTCGTGGCCTTTCGCATCGAATCCGGCCGATATGCCGGTATTCGCGGCGCGCATCAATGGCAGACCTTCCTCCACTGCCCGCAGACGTGCGGCAATCAGATGCTGCCGCGGCCCGCTGGAGTTACCGAACCAGGCATCGTTGGTGACATTCACCATCCAGCTCGGCCGATCGTTGGGATCGATGACCTGGCTTGGGAAGATAGCCTCGTAACAAATCAACGCGCCGGCCGGGGGTAATCCGGGGATATGCAGGGTGCGTGGCCCCGGCCCCCGGGCGAAGCCGCCGCCGGGGACGATCTGAATTCCCAGCGGCAGCCAGCTGGGCTGGTATTCGCCGAATGGTACCAGGTGCCATTTGTCGTAGATGCCTTCGATGACCCCGCCGGCGCCCAGTGCGAACAGGCTGTTCAACGGGTATCCATTCGCGTCGAAGCGAACCGACCCGGCCAGTACCGTCGCGCCATCAGCGGCTTCGGCGATCAGGCGGCGGGCCTCGGGATCGGTCTGCAACTGGGCCGGGCTGGCGGTCTCCGGCCAGACAATCACGGCGGGATGACCATTGGCCTGCTCGGCCGCCTGTCTGGTCAGGGCAAGGTAGTGGCGAAAGATGGTGACCATCAGGCCGCGGTCCCATTTCTGGCCCTGGGCGACGTTGCCCTGGATCAGGAACACCGACAGGTCGGGGGCCGGCGGCTGTGGCTGGTCTATGCGGATCAGGCCATAGCCGAACCAAAGCACCAGCAGCGCCGCACCGCCCACCCGCCATGTCCAGCGCAGCAGTGGCAGCGATGCCAGCAGGATCGTAGCCAGCGTGAGCCCATGGGTTCCCACCAGTGCGGCGGGTTGGATCATGATGTCGCCAAGCCTGCCGGGAAATGCCCAGACGCTGCCCAGCGGGTTCCAGGGAAAGCCGGTAGCCACGAACTGCCGGGCGAGGTCGGCCAGCACCCAGGCGCCGGCCAGAACGAAGGACGCCCGCCAGCCGGGCCGGGCGCGCCACGTCAGCGCGGCGGGAATGGCGATGAACACCGCCAGCACGGCGGACAGCGCGGGCACCGCCAGTGGAACCAGCCACCAGAAGCGCGCGGCCTCGATCAAGATGGCCTCGGTGATCCAATACAGGCCGATCAGGTGCAGGCCGAATCCGAACCACCAGCCTCTCCTGGCAGCCACGATCGGCCGGCTGGCGCCTTGGATCAGCCGCAGCAGAACCGGGATGGCAACCAGCAGGACCGGCAGCACATACAAAGGCGGCAGCGACAACGCCGACAGCAAACCCGCGCCAAACGCGGCAAGATCTGCGCGCCAGCCCCTCAACGCGGACAGGCGGGCAGTGAACAAGGCTGTCATGGGCCGCGGTTTCAGTCCTGCGGCCCGGGGCGCTGGCGTTCGTAGTGTTTGTAGTATTTGTCGGTCACCAGGTCGGTCTGCACGATCACCGCGACATCTGTGGTGTTGAACTGCGGGTCGATCACGGCGCCATCGCCGACAAACCCGCCCAGGCGCAGATAGCCCTTGATCAGCGGCGGCAGCTTGTTCAATGCGGCGCGGGCATCGATTTCATCGCGGTCCAGCCTGCGCATCTCGATATAGCGGTGCGGCAGCGCCCGGGGGCGGATGCCGGCGGGTGCAAGATGGTTATAGTAAAGATAGGTCAGTTCGGAGGCGAGCGCATCGGGGTCGATGCCCGGCAGGCTGGCACAGCCGAACATCAGCTCGATCTTGTTCTGGAACACATACGCAGCGATACCCCGCCATAACAACTGCATCACCGCCCGGCTGCGGTACGGAATGTCCACGCAGGACCGCCCGAGTTCCAGGATGCCGCCGCTGCATGCCTCGATCCCGGCGATGTCGTATTCGCTGGCGGAATAGAAATGGCCGATGCGCGCCGCGGCCCCACGCTGGATCAGGCGATAGGTGCCGACGACGCTGGCGGCCCCTTCGCCCAGGCTGTGATCGACCACCAGCAGGTGATCGGCGACGGTGTCGTAGATATCGTGGTCCCGCTGGGTTGCCGCGGTCGCCGGGTCCGCGCGCGCACCCATTTCCTGGTAGAACACCCGGTAACGCAGCGCCTGGACGGCATCCAGTTCATCCGCGCCGGTTGCCAGGCGGACACCCAGATTGGCGCTGCGGATTTCGGGGAACGAGACGCAGGTGTTCGCAACGGTCATCGCCTTGTTCCTTTGGTTGCTTCGCCGGCCGGTGCCATCGGTGCATCGCCATCCGTTTCGCCGGGTCTGGATCCGGCGCGGGAGCGGGGTTTGCCGGCGGTCCCCTGGCGCCGTCCGAACAGTTCCAGGCGCAGGGATACGACATCGAAGCCCAGGCGGCCGGCGATGGTATGCATCAGCCGTTCGTGTTCGGGGTCCTGGAACTCGATCACCCTGCCGGTCTCGACATCGATCAGATGGTAATGCGGCCCGTCCTCGGTTGGTTCATAGCGCGCTCGACCGCCGCCGAAATCGCGTCGTTCGAGAATTCCCTGCTCCTCGAACAGCCGGACAGTGCGATAGACGGTCGCGATGGAGATATGCTGATCGAGGGCGGAGGCCCGCCGGTAAAGCTCCTCCACATCGGGATGATCCCCCGCGTCGGACAGCACGCGCGCGACCACCCTGCGCTGGCCGGTCATCTTCAGCCCTCGTTCGACGCAAAGACGCTCGATGCGCGTTTCCATTCGGTTCCTTGCAGTCAGTCCGCCCGGGGCGTCCCAGCCGGGAGCCCCCTCAGACACCGCATACAATGTACCGACAGGGTCAGGGAAGGGCCGGATCGATGGACGGGCGGATACCCGCTAAATCGTCATGGTCCGGCGAACCGCGCGGGCTATCGTCCCGAGGTCCGATGCGTACCGAGGCCGATCTGCTTGGCCAGAAAGGAACGCTTTTCGGCATAATTGGGTGCGACCATCGGATAGTTTGGCTCCAGACCCCATTTGGCGCGGTATTGCTCCGGTGTCAGGTTATAAGAGGCGGAGAGATGGCGTTTGAGCATCTTGAGCTGCTTTCCATCTTCCAGGCAGACGATGTAGTCGGGGAAGACGGATTTGCGGATCGGTACGGCGGGCTGCTTCTGGACGGGCGGCGGGGCAGGCGGGGCATCGCCGATCGTCGCCAAGGTATCATACACCGCCCGGATCGCGCCCGGCAGCGCATCGGCCGCGACAGAATTGTTGGCGGCATGGGCGGATACGATCCTGGCGGTCAACGCCAGGATAGCAGAATCAGCCGGCTTTTCAGCCATTTTGGTACCTTTCCAGTCGTTATGCTAAGTCTGGATATGATGCGGCCCCGTTGATTCGCGGCAGGGACTTAACGCGTGTAATAATGAGGACTCATGTCATCTATGCAAGATGTAACCCGAGAGATCGACATTACAAACGATATATGTCCAATGACATTTGTCCGTACTCGTTTAGCCTTGGACAAAATGTCGCCCGGGGAAATTCTACTGGTTAGATTGAAAGGACAGGAACCGTTACGGAATGTTCCCCGTACCGCGGCGGAGCAAGGCCACCTGGTCCTGGATATTCAATCCGATGCCAGCGGAATCAGCCGGATATGTATTCAGCGCGGGCCTTGACGCCCTATGCCGGCGCCGTGAGATCGAGACGCAGGACCAACGCATCCGAACGGTCGGCATAATACAGCCGCCTGAGACCGACCCTGGAAAATCCGGTCTTGGTATAAAGCGCCCGGGCGGCACTGTTCGCCGTGGAGACTTCGAGAAAAACCGTGCGGACGCCGCGGCGGGCGGCCGCGTCAATGGCTTCCAGCAGCAGGGCATTGGCGATTCCGCCGCGGCGGGCAGCGGGAACCACGGCCAGCGTCAGCACATCGGCTTCATCCGCTGCCTGACGCATCAGGATCAATCCTCCGTCCCGGTGGATCAGGCCGAAGACATTGGGCATTTCCAGTTGCAGGTCGAAGACGTCCCGGCTCCAGGCGTCCCCGGCGGAAAATGCGGTGGCGTGGATGGCAGCCAGCACGTCGATTTCGGCCTTGCCCGCGGGTACGATCGGGCCCGTCATGCGGCGGCGGGGGTTTCGCCGCCGGGCAGCTTTGCCTCCGGCGGATCGACATAGATCGGTTCGGCGGGCAACGGGGCCACATCGCCCCGCAAGCGCCGTTCGGCGACGGCGGCGATATGGCGGCCCGCCGGCCGGCGTGCGTCGGTCAGCATCACATTGACCCCACGGGCCGCGAGGCGGCTGGCGGCGACGGCCGCCGCATTGCCGGCAACCGCGACCGGTCCGGACGGATTGGGCAGATCGGCGATGGCGAGGGACAGAATGCCGGCGCCCGCTTCCAGGAATATGCGGCCGCGGCGGCTTTCCGTGGCGCACCATAAGGTTCGCCCGCCAAGTTGTGGCAGCGAGTCGGCGATCGCCTCCCCCACCGTTACGCCGACGACGGGAATCCCGGCCGCGAGAGCGATCCCCTGCGCCAGGGCGATGCACGCTCGGATTCCGGTAAAGCTGCCGGGTCCGACGGTGACGGCGACGAGGTCGAGTTCGCTGGCCCCCGAGCCGGAATCGCGCAGGCAATCGCGCGCCATGACCGGCAGGATCGCCGCATGGCCCCGGTCGATGTCCTGCTGGTAGCCGGCAACGACCCCGCCGTTAAGGACGATTGTCGCCGAACATCTTCCAACGGCCGAATCGAGGGCGAGAATACGCATCGGGGATCAAGGTAGGGCGGATCGGGGCCAAGGTGAACCCGGTCTCTGACACCATCGCGATCCGGTTCAGGACCGCGATGGCCGGGTGGCCCGGATCAGGCCAGCATGCAGGCTTCGTCGAACGACAGGCGCGGCGAGCGGTTGAACACCCCCGCCGGATCACCATGGCCGATATTGACCAGGAAGTTGGAGCGCCAGCCATTGAAGCTGAAGAACGCCGCATCGACCTTGGCATTGTCGAAGCCCGACATCGCGCCGGTATCCAGGCCCAGGGAGCGGGCGGCGATCATTAGATAGGCGCCCTGCAGGGTGCCGTTACGGAACGCGGTGGTTGCCGCCAGCCCTTCGTTGCTGGTGAACCAGTTGATCGCATCCAGATTGTGCGGAAACAGCGTCGGCAGTTTCTCGAAGAACTTTGGATCATAGGCGACGATGGCGGTGACCGGGGCGGTCATGGTCTTTTCCATGTTGCCCGCGGACAGCGCGGGGGCCAGCTTTTCCTTACCTTCCTTGGTGCGGATGAACACGAAGCGCGCGGGGGAGGTGTTTGCCGATGTCGGGCCGAACTTCAGGATGTCATACAGCTCGTGCAGAGTTTCGTCGGCGACCGGCTGGTCCGTCCATTTGTTGTGGGTGCGCGCTTCCTTGAACAGCAGGTCAAGGCCAGGGGCATCGATCGTCATTATCCAACTCCTGAAAATTGCTGCGGCGCACCGTGTTGGATGCGCCGCATTCCGTCAACCGGGGGCCGTCAGCAGGCCGGGGTTAGAATTCGACCTGCTCGACGGCGATGACTTCCGGCACGTAGTGCTTCAGCATGTTCTCGATTCCATGCTTCAGGGTGGCGCTGGACGACGGACAGCCGGAGCATGACCCCTGCATGTGCAGGCGGACGATACCCTGACGGAAGCCGCGGAACACGATGTCGCCGCCGTCGCCGGCAACTGCCGGGCGGACGCGGGTATCGAGCAGTTCCTTGATCTGGTCCACAACTTCGCGGTCGGCTTCATCGACGTCTTCTTCGTCCAGGCCGTCGCTGTCACCCTCGATCACCGGCAGGCCGGCGACGAAGTGATCCATGATCAGGCCCAGAACCTGAGGCTTCAGGGCTTGCCAGGAGATTTCGTCGTTCTTGGTCACGCTGATGAAATCGCCGCCCAGGAACACGCGCGCAACACCAGGCAGCGCGAACAGCGCGGTGGCCAGCGGGCTGCGGGCCGCGGAGGCGGCGGAGGCGAAGTCGGCGGTGGAGAAGCCCAACACGTCGCGTCCCGGCAGGAACTTCAATGTCGCGGGGTTCGGGGTGCCTTCGGTTTCGATGAACATGGCTTAGGCCTGTCCTGTTGGAGGGTGTTTAATCCGGACCCAGCAGGTCCGGTCTTTCGGGATACATCGGACCAAACGGCTGGTCTGACAAGAGGGAATGCGGGGCTAATCGGCCGCGGCGGAGACTTTGCCCAAGGTTGCCCCGCGGGCATAGGCGCGTACCGCGTCGCCGAACTGCTCGAATATCGCCCGGGACAGCGAATCGGTCCGCCAATCGTATTCCGGATGCCACTGGATGCCCACCGCGTAGCCGATGGCGGTGACGCTGACCGCCTCGATCGTGCCGTCGGGCGCGATGCCCTCGACTTTCAGGCCGGGGGCGAGTTTGTCGATCCCCTGGTTATGCAGGGAGTTGACCGCGATCTCCGCGGTGCCGGCGAGCTGGTGCAGCCAGCCGCCGGGGGTGACACGGATGGCGTGGGCCTTGCCCTGGCGCACCCCGGCCGAGGGCTGCATCGGGGTGGAGTGATCGATCCGGTTCGGCAGGTCTTGCAGCCGCTGGTGCAGCGATCCGCCCAGGGCGACGTTCAGCTCCTGAAATCCCCGGCAGATCGCCAGCAGCGGGATTCCGCGGATCACCGCGGCCCGGATCAGCGGCAGGGTGATGCCATCGCGGGCGGGATCTTCGGGCGTGCCTTCGGCATGCGGCGGCCCATCGTACAGGGTTGGCTGGACGTTGGAACGGCTGCCGGTGAGTACGATGCCATCCAGTCGGTCCAGCAGGGTTTCGATATCGGCGGCCGGCCCGTTGGCGGGCAGCAGGACCGGGACGGCGCCGATCACCTCATCCGTCGCGCGGACATACGTGTCGGAGGCCGCGTGGTTCGGCATTCCGAAGACACCGAACTGCTTGGTGCAGCAACTTATGCCGATCAAGGGCTTGATGACGCGGGGTTGCCTCATGTCGAGGGGATCATTCCCCAGATTCGGCGTGAACAGAAGCGTTTTTCCCCCCCGCGCGGCACATAACGGTCATGCGGCCGCATGTTAGCCGTCTTTCGGGTCGGTCACGGTGATGTGGTCGAACAATCGCGGATCGAAGGTGCCGCCGAGTTTTGCATTATAGAGGGTTACATGGGTCTCCCGCCGTTGGGAATCGACCACGGTCCATTGGCGCAGGGTTAGCGGTGGGTCGGCGAAGACCAGCGTCAACGACCCGTCGCCGGGGGAGCCTGCGCGGACCATGGTTATCTGAAGCTGGCCGGGCAGACGCTGCACGGCGGTTACGGCGACGGCGCCGTTCAGGTCCACTTTGTCGGCCAGCAGAATACCCAAGGGGGTGCGGCTGAGCGAGATGTTGCTGGTTTGCTGCAACGACGAGTCGTTGAAAATCAGGTCGCCGTTGTTGGCGATCAGGGTGAACGGGGATGGCGGGTTGTACTGGAAGCGCATCCGGCCGGGGCGCTCCAGCCAGGCGGTGCCCTCGGAAACCGAGCCATCGTTTGCGACCTGGATGAAGCGGGCCTTCAGCGATCGCAGACCGTCGAGATAGGTTTCCACGCGGGCGACATCGGCTTTGTCCTGACCGGACAAGGCCTGCGCCCGGGCGGCGGCGGCGAGCGGGATGGCGGCGGCGGAGAGCAGCAGGGTGCGTCGTGCGATCATGACGCACGATGTGGCGATTCCGCCGCCGGTTTGCAAATGGCGATACGACTATTCCGCTGCCATCAGGGCGGTCGGTCCTGCCGCCAACCGGGACTGGCCCGGGTCTGGTTTGACCGCAAATCCCATACCCCAGATATTCGCGACGATATCCGGCAGGCCGCAGGCCGCCAGCTTCCTTCTCAGGCGGCAGACGATGACGTCGATGGTCTTCAGGTCCGGATACTCATCGACACCGTAAAGATGGCTGAGGCATGCGGTTTTGTTGACCGGGCGGCCCCGCTTGAGCATCAGCAACTCCAGCAGCGCGAATTCTTTTGGACCGAGCCGCACGGGTGCGCCGTCTATGCGCACCGTGCGGTCGGACATGGACAGTTCCAGCGGCCCGCAGCGGAGTATTGTCTGAGCATGGCCTTCGGTGCGGCGCACCACCGCCCGGAGTCTGGCCAGCGTTTCTTCCAGGCTGCATAGCCGGGTCAGCACGTCGTCGGCCCCGAGGTCGAGCGCGCGGATTGTCACTTGCGGGTCCGCCGAGGTTGTCAGCGCGACGATGGGAACCCGTGAGACTGCCCGAACCGCCCGCAGCACGGCGTGGTCCCGGGCGGATGCGCCGTTCGGCACGATGTCGAGATCGATCGTGACGACATCAAAATCGTATAGTTCGATCAGTGCGATGGCGTCCTGTATCGATTCGGCCTTTTCACGGTTTACCCCTTGTGTTTCGAGATCGGCGGTGTCCCCGGCGCGGCGGAATGGGCGGTCGCCAATTTGCAGCAGTAGCATCGAATATGTCCTCCCCCGAGGTCTGTCTGTGTCGCGGACGGCTGCCGGCCGGCGTACCGGGATTGGACTGGCCCGGCGGCGAGGCCGCTGCAGCCGATTTCCGAAGCCGATCGGACCGTCCGATCGCGGTGGCCCCGGATATCGAAGTCGGGAAGCCGCGATTTTCAGAAACCGTGCCGGATATGTTATTGGCTGCTGAATATCGCCGACAGGAGTATGCGCAGTACCGTCGCGCGGAAACTACTATCCTGATGACCTAGTTGGCTTATGCCGTATGGCCTAAGCGAAATCCACAAGTACCGATAACGCGGGGCTTCTGCCGCGGCTGAAGTCCAGTACGACAAGCCTCTATCGCTGGTCTTTGCCGTGCAGGGGCGGAATCCCGGGTTCGGTGCCGGTTATTCCGCGGCCAGCGGTTCGGTGCGGGTCCATAGTTCCGGCTGCAGTTCCTCCGGCCGGTTGGGGAAGAACAGGGCGCAGCCGAGGGTGACCACGGAAAACGCGGACAGCACGAGGGTGGCGGCGGCGACGCTGCCGGTGTGTTCATACAGGACAGATACCACCGGGGCGGCGGCGGCGGCGCCGAGGAAGCCGACGAAGAAGCGGACGGAGTAGATCCGGGCGCGCAGTTCGGGGGAAATATAGCGGGCTGCCATGGTTTCGTTCACCGTGACCTGGCCGAAGATGGAGGCGGCGACGGCGCCGGCCAGGGGCAGGACCATCCAGCCTTGGGCGAAGGCCAACGCGGCCATCGCCGGGGCCAGGATCATGCTGATGGGCAGGAAGACCCGTTTCAGGGTGTTGCGGTCGATCATGCGTCCGACGGTGAACTGGGTCAGAGCGCCGCACAGCGTCACCAGGAAGGCGGCGAGGCCGACCAGCGGCAGCAGGGTGGCGTTGCCGGCCAGACGTTCCTGCATCAGCTTTGGCAGCAGCAGGGTGTAGGCGTTGAACACCAGCCCCGAGGACATGGCGATCAGCATCAGGACCAGCACGGCGCGGCGCACCATATGGCGCGGGATCGGGGGGAAGGGCCGACGGTTGGCCGGGGTTTGGGCTTGGGTCAGCGGGGTGCGCATCCATAGCAGGCCGGCGGCGGCGCACAGCACGCCGGGGGCGGCGAAGGCGGCGCGCCAGCCAATTTCGTTGGCCAGGAAGGCGGTGACGACCGGGGCCAGGGCGACGCCGAGGTTGCCGAAAACCCCGTTGACGCCGATGGAGCGGCCGGGTTTGTCGCCCGCGGCTTCCACCAGCATCGTGGTGCCGATGGGATGGTAGATGGCGGCAAAGGCGCCGGAAAACGCCAGGGCCACGGCCAGCATGACGGGTGAGCGGGCGAGGCCGGCGGCGATCAGGCTTAGGCCGGTGCCGAGGAAGAAGGCCGTTATCAGCACCTTGCGCCCGACGCGTTGGGCGAGCCAGCCTTGGGGCAGCGACAGCAGGCCGTAGAAGACGAACATGCCGGTGGCGAGGGCCAGGATCGGGCCGTACGACTCGCCGAAGGGGCCGCCGGGAACGGCCATGGCGAGCACGGCGGTGGGCAGGATCAGCAGGCTGTAGTGGGTGAAGGTGTGGGCCGTGTTGATGAAGATGATCTGCCGGGTCGCCGGGGTCATGGGGGACGTTCCCTTTACTTTGGCACGAGTATACGACGTTTGCTTGGCGCTGCCCGGGGGGATTCGGCGTTACGTATTGATATCGAAACGATATGGGCGTGGCTTTTCAGGCCAGTCCGAAGGCGGGATTTTGGGGATAGGGTTCCGAGCGGCGTGCGGGTGCGGGCGTGCTTGGGGCCGGCGGCGGTGGTTCGGGCGCGGGATGCACGGCGCGTTGGAGGCGCGGGGCGCGCTGTTCGGGTGGCTGCTGGACGCCCAGCATACGGCAGAGCGGGCGCAGCATGCGGGCCATGCCGGGGTTGGCCTGCAACAGGGCCGCCATTTGCGGGTCGCCGATCAGGCGCTGCAATTCCTCGGCGAAGGGTGAGGCGGCGGGGAGGCGGCGGATCAGCCAGCCGTAGCCGGTGGGCAGGCGGCGGACTTTGAACGGGCGCGGCTGGATGGGTTGCCTCGCGACTGGCGGGCGGGCCGTGGTGGTTCGGGTGGTTCGGGGCTTGACGGGCCGGGCGAGGATGGCGGCGAAACGGGTGAGGATGCGGGTCAGGCGGTCCCAGATGCCGATGACTTCCGGGCCGGACATGCCTGCGGCGAGGCCTGTGACGATGACAGTGCACAGGGCATCGATCATCGAGACGAAGCGGTCGGCGGCGGAAAAGGGTGCTGTCCGGGACAC
>JAKBCJ010000365.1 GCA_021807975.1 Pseudomonadota bacterium
ACAACGGCCTTCGCCGCGGCTGTCTGTCTGGCGTCCGGTTCGGCTGTGGCCGCGGACCCTAACCTCGCCATCAATGGAAGCTTTGCCACGACGGCGACGACGTCGGCCGAATTCGGTTCGACCAACTATGGCTATACGCCCACCGTGCAGCTAACCGGTTGGACCACAGCGGGATATAACTTCGTATTCCTGCCGAACACTGTCGATACAGTCGGCGCCATTGGTCAGTACGACACGACTGCCACCACCGCGAGTCCCGGGTTAAGGCTGTGGGGGCCAAACGACGGCGGCGGTGCCAACGGCCTGGTGCACGCCAGCCCGACCGGGGGCAATTTCGTGGCGGCCGACGGAGCCTATGAGGTTTCCGCGATCAGCCAGACCATCAATGGCCTGAACGTCGGCGCCAAGGTTTATGTCTCGTTCGCCTGGGCCGCCGCGCAGCAATACAGTTTTTCCGGCCCTACCACCGACAAGTGGACCGTTGACCTTGGCAGCAGTCCGAGCCAGTCAACGCAGACTGTCTCTATCAGCAGTCATGGCGCGACGGCTTGGATGAACCAGACTTTTTCGTTCATCGCGACCAACTCCAGTGAAGTGCTGTCATTCCTGACGACGGGCACACCCGCTGGACAGCCGCCGTTTGCGCTACTTTCCAACGTAGTTGTGACGGCGCCGGAACCGGCGAGCGTGGCGTTGATGCTGTCGGGTGTCGCTGGTCTGATGATCGCGGCGCGCTGGCGCCGGCACGCGCCGCGTCCGGTTTGAACCCTGTGTCCTGAATGCATCCGCCGGCTGAACATTTGTCATACCGCATCGGTTCGGCAGCAATCTGAAACGCATGGCCGCGCTGTATTCCATTCTTCCCTTTCTCCGGACAATTGCCCAGTCGCTCTCCGCGCTGAGCGTCTGGCTGATCCTGCTGACAGTGATTTTCCTGCCACTGGAGCGGCTGTTTCCGTTGCGCCGGGCACGGTTTTTCCGCGCCGGGTTCGCCGTTGATGTAGGCTACTACTTCCTTAACGGCATCGTGCCCGGGCTGGTGCTTGCGCTCCCGCTCGCCGCTGCCGCCCGGGTATCGCATCACGTCATCCCGTTGTTCGTGACGGCCGCATTTGCCCGCTGGCCGGCCGCGCTTCGGCTGTTTGCCGCGATGACGGCCGCGGAGGTCGGGCTGTACTGGGGCCATCGCTGGTGCCACGAAGTGCCGCTGCTGTGGCGGTTCCATGCGATCCATCACAGCCCGGACCATGTCGATTTCCTGGTCAACTCCCGCGGCCACCCGGTGGATTTCGTGTTCACCCGCCTGTGCGGCCTGGTGCCAATGTATGCCCTGGGGATGGGGACCCCGATTGAGGGCGACGGCAGCCTGATTCCGGTTCTGGTCATGCTGATCGGCCCCGCCTGGGGGTTTTTCATCCACGCCAACGTCCGATGGCGGTTCGGACCGCTGGAGTGGCTGATCGCAACCCCGGCATTCCACCACTGGCACCACGCCAACGATGATCCATCCGTCATCGATAAGAACTACGCGCCGATGTGGCCATGGATCGACCGTCTGTTTGGAACCTTCCATCTGCCGCCCGCCCGCCATCCGGGGGTTTTCGGTACCGATACCGCCGTTGCCCCCGGTTTGACGGGCCAGTTGATCGAACCCTTCACCGGCCATAGACCCGGAGGGGCGCGGGGCACGCCGCTATAGGATGACGCTCGATGCCATCCGAGCGGGTAGGGGCGAGAGTGCCGGGATTGGCGTGTCTTGGTATAAGGTTGCCTAAACCCATCAGGAGCCGCCGATGAGCGACATACCCCATGTCTTGCTGTGGACCGATTCCCCCGGTCCTTACGTCGATGCGATCACTCAAGCCGGACTCGCCAGCCGGGTGACGATCGAAACGCTCGGCCGCAAGGGTCAACCCTCCGACGCACAGCGCGCCAATACCCGGGTGCTGCTGGCGGCCAGTGCCCCGGCCGGACTGCTGTCCGCCATGCCCAAGCTGCACTGGGCTCAGTCGCTTACCGCAGGGGTGGAGGGCTGGCTCGCTCTGCCCGACCTGCCCGCCGGCCTGACGCTGACCTGCGCCCGCGGCACCCACCGGGAGTCGATGCCGGAAAATATCCTGGGTGCTCTTTTCCACATCGCCAAGCCGTACACCGCCATCGCCGAGGATAACCGGCAACGCCGCTGGACCCACCGCGTTGCAACGCCGCTGAACGGAACCACGCTGGGTATTCTCGGCCTGGGGGAGATCGGCCGGGAGGTCGCGCGCCTGGCCGCCGCGCTGGGCATGCGCGTCATCGGCACCAAGCGCCGGGCCGCCCCGATGCCCAACGTCGCGGAGGTATTGCCGGCGGATCGCACCGATGAGGTGCTCGCCCAATCCGACTACGTGCTGTTGCTGCTGCCGGCCACGCCGGCGACGGAGAACTTCATCGATGCCGGCAGGCTGGCGAAGATGAAACCCGGCGCCTGGCTGCTGAACTTCGGCCGCGGGCACCTGATCCAGGACGGCGACCTGATAGCGGCCGTGACGGCCGGGACGATTGCCGGTGCCATTCTGGATGTGTTCCGCCAGGAACCGCTGCCGGCGGATCATCCGTTCTGGACCACCGAAGGCATCATGGTGCTGCCCCATATCGGCGGCCCGCATCCCCAACGGGATCGCATCGTCGCCCAGCTGTTCACCGAGAATCTGGCGCTGTTCCTGGATGGCAAACCGCTGAAGCACGTTGTCGATCGCAGCGCGGGCTATTAACCACGGGGCGGCGCCGACGCCCGTATGGCGCCCGCACGCGTCCGACACCACTGGAAAGTCCGACATATGGCCAGCAGCTCACCCGTGCATGACTTCATGCTTCCGCGCCTGATCGATCTGGTCGGTCAGGCGGTGGCAACCGGCATTGCCCGCGACGTGGCGGTGGCGGTCCTGATCGATCTGGTGACATCGCCGGCCTTCGATACCGCGGCGGTCGATCCCACGGCGGACTCCGAACCGCATGGTCTGTGGGACCGAACGGCGGACAGCACGGTGCTGGTAGGGGGGATGCCCGCGATGCCGCCACAGGCGGGCGATGCCCGCGATGAGGCGGATTTCGTCAAGCCGATCAGCCCATTCATGCCGTCATAGACGTTTCAGCCGGTGACGTCGGCCTGCGGGCGGTCCAGCGCCTTTGCCACTTCGGTGTGCCAGACGCCGTGGCTGTCCTGAAACTCGATCAGGGTGGTGTCGCCCGGAACCCGCTGTTCCGCGGCGACCCGCCTGGCCGCGGCAAGGGCCGAGGCTTTGTCGGTGAACGGCTCTGAAAATACGTCGTTCAACCGATAGGCCCAACCGCCATCGTGCTGCACGACCTTGTAGTGAATCCTTTGCATGGCGACCTCCTCGCACTGGTTCGGGACAGATGGTGTTTGCCCCGAACCAATACGAGGCGCGGGCGTCAAATCGGGGTCGGATCCAGGCGGTAGCCGCCGGGCGCGGTCATCAGCAGGCGGCAGTCCGACGGATCGGCCTCTATCTTCTGCCGCAGGCGATAGACATGGGTTTCCAGCGTGTGGGTCGTCACCCCGGCGTTGTAGCCCCAGACCTCGTCCAGCAGCACCTGACGCGAGACGATCTTCCTGGCGTGCCGGTAGAGGAACTTCAGGATATCGACTTCCTTGGCGGTCAGCCGCAGGCGCTGCTTCTTGTCGGCGCCGACCAGCAGCTTCGCGGAAGGGCGGAACGTATAGGGCCCGATAGTGAAGACCGCGTCCTCGCTGGTATCGAACAGCCGCAGTTGGGCATGCAGGCGTGCCAGCAGTTCGTTCGTCCGGAACGGCTTGGCGATATAGTCGTTCGCGCCGGCGTTCAGGCCGCTGACGACATCGACCTCGTCCGCCGCACCGGTCAGCATGATGATCGGCATGGTGTGGCCCTGCTTGCGGATCTGCGCGCAGAAGTCGCGTCCGTCGCCGTCCGGCAGGTTGATATCCAGGATTATCGAATCGAACCGCGCGTCGGCCGCCCCAAGATGGCGGCTTGCTTCGCTGAGTGTGGAGGCCTCGATGGATTGGAAGATGCCGCTGGATGCGACCTGGTCAGCCAGCACCTGCCGAAGCGCGTCATCATCCTCGACGATCAGAATTGGTCTCGCAGCCGACATGTGATGTTCCTCGCGGAAAAGTGGCGAAGTCATCCGCGTATCGGATTAGGTGTTTGATCGCAAAGAACGTTTTTGTGATCGCCCGGGTCTGGCGCACCGATCGTGCGGCGCGCCGGCGGCTTTGGACTGTCGCCGGGTGCAGGACAGGCATACGGTTTTCCGCTGCCGAAAGGACCCGGAATGACCCGCCGCCCCCACCGCTATCGCGTTACCGTCGAATGGACCGGCAATCGGGGCCAGGGCACATCGGACTATGCCGGGTACGACCGGGCGCACATTCTGCGGGCCGCGGGTAAACCGGCGATTGCCGGGTCATCCGATCCTGCGTTCCGCGGCGATCCGGCGGCATGGAACCCGGAGGAACTGCTGCTCGCCGCGATCGCCGCCTGCCACAAACTCTGGTACCTGCACCTGTGTGCCGAAGCGGGCGTCGTAGTGACCCGCTATACCGACGCGGCGGAGGCGATCATGGAGGAAGACGCGACGGGGGCAGGGCGTTTCACCTCGGCGACGCTGCGGCCCGCGGTCACGATTCAGGCTGGCGGCGATACGATCAAGGCCACGCGGCTGCACCGCGATGCACATCGTTACTGTTTCGTAGCCAATTCGGTGAATTTTCCGGTCGGATGCGAGCCGTCCGTGGTGACCGGCAGCGATCCGTAACGCTGGCGGCGGGGCCGGCGGTCCATGACCGGGAGGCGTCCGGCCATCGCCCAGCCGCATGCGGGTGGAGGGAAACCCGCGGCAACGGAACGATGGCGGAGGCCAGTCCAACGCCGGGGGGGGGGAGCGGCGGCGGACTATCGGTAAACCCGGACCACTCTACAGCGACGAAACAACGGTGCCGAGGACAGCGGTAAGGTCGAAACCGAGACTGGTAACGATGCTGACGATCGACGTGGCCAACCCC
>JAKBCJ010000366.1 GCA_021807975.1 Pseudomonadota bacterium
CGCCGCCGGTGATACCGACATTTCCCGTGATCGCCGCCAGGGCATAGACCGCGCGGTGGAACTGCTCGCCGAACATCGTCCGGCCACCGGCATATCCGGCCTGGATCGCGGCGGGCTTCGTGGTGGCGAACTCGATCGCCAGACGCCGGATCGTGTCGGCTGGGATACCGGTGATCGCTGACGCCCACTCCGGCGTTTTCGGTTGGCCGTCGTTCAGGCCCATCAGATAGGACCGGTAGGACGCGCCTTCGGGCACTGGCCCCTCATCCAGCCCCAGCACATGCCGGTCGCAATAGGCCTGATCGTGCAACCCTTCAGATACGATCACATAGGCCATGGCAATCAGCGCCGCCGCGTCGGTGGAAGGGCGGATGAACACATGCTCATCGGCCAATTGCTTGCTGGTCATCGTCACGCGGGGATCGATGCAAACGATACGAGTGCCGTTCTTCCGGGCGTGCTTGAGGTATTGCATTGTTCCGGTTCCGAAAGTGCCGTCGCCGGGACTCCAGCCCCACATCAGGATCAGTTTGGAATTGACGAAATCCGTCGGCTCCCGCCCGGCTGATTTGTAGTCGTTGGCGCCATAGGTGATGCGAACCGAAAACACCTCGGCTTCGGCCGACATATTGGACCACAGATCGGTGCAACCGCCGAACATATACAGGAATCGTTGCGCGGCCACGCGTCCGTGCAGCATGGACTGACTGCCGGTGCGGGAGGCGTCGAGGATCGCCGCATTGCCGTAGGTTTCGCGAATGCGCAGCATCTCGCGCGCCACGGTATCCAGCGCCTCGCCCCAGCTAATGCGTTCATATTGGCCGGAACCGCGTGGGCCGGTTCGGCGCATCGGGTATTGCAGGCGGTCCTGGTGATAGGTGCGCTCAATCTGTCCCACGCCTCGGGCGCAGGCTGGCAGCGGCGGATGGTCCGGGTTCCAGCTTCGGGCGTCGGTGGAGATATGAACGATCCTGCCGTCCCGCACGTGGGCGTTGACCACACAGCGACCGCCGCAGTTGTGGCCGCAGGTGCTGGTGACCACCGTTTCGCCGGGTTTGGCGGCGATGCGGGGAGCTTCGTAGATCGTTGCGCTCAAGGACGGGCTCCGGCCTGTTGGATCGCCCGCCAGACGCGCTCCGGTGTCGCGGGCATATCGATGTGGGTGACGCCAAGCGGGGCGAGGGCATTCAATACCGCGCTGATGATTGTCTGCGGGGCGGCAATCGCGCCGGCCTGGCCCGCACCTTTGACACCCAGCGGGTTGGCGTTGGTTGGAATGCCGGTCAGGGTTATGTCCAGGTCCGGCAGGTCGGTCGCGCGCGGGATGTGGTAGTCCATGAAGGACCCGCTGAGCAGTTGGCCGGATTCAGGGTCATAAACGACATGTTCGGTCAGCGCCTGGCCGATACCCTGGGCGACGCCGCCCTGCACCTGACCGATGGTCAGCAGCGGGTTGATCAGCGTGCCGTAGTCATCGACGGCGGTGTAGCGATCCAGCGTGACCTGCCCTGTTTCGGGATCGATCTCGACCTCGGCGACGTGGCAGCCGTTGGGGAATGTGATGATATCCAGCAGGTTCCAGACATAAGTGTCCAGGCTGGTATCGTGCGCAACTGTCAGCAGATCGACCGACAGATCGCCGGCGTAATAGCGCCCTCCGCGGAAAACTACTGACTGCGCCTGCAACAGCCGTGCGGCCACGGGTTTGCCCTTGTCGATAACCTGTTGGGCGGCGTTGAATAAGGCCGCGCCACCCATGTGCATGGAGCGCGCGCCGCCGTGTCCGTTGCCCTCGGGGATTTCCGCAGTGTCGGCCTGGATGTAACGAAACCGATCAATAGGCAGGCCCAGCAGGTCGGCGGCGATCTGGGGATAGGCTGTCTCGTGCCCCTGCCCGTTGCTTTGGGTGCCCACCAGGATGCTGACCATGCCGTCGCCGCCGAAGCGAATTTCCGCGCCCTCGTTGGGGGCACCGCGCGCGGTTTCCAGGAAGCAGGCGACACCGATGCCACGCAGCAGGCCGTTGCGTTCGCTGGCAGCGCGCCGTGGCATGAACCCGGCGTGGTCCGCCAGGGCCAGCACATCGTCGATGTTGGCGGCGAAACGGCCGCAATCCACGACGGTACCGAGCGCCTTTTGGTAGGGGAAGGAGGCGATCAGGTTGCGGCGCCGCAGGTCGATCGGATCGAAGCCGCATTGGGCGGCGGCTTTGTCGATCAGTCGTTCGATCAGGTAGTTCGCCTCCGGCTTGCCGGCACCGCGATAGGCGTCGATGGGCGCAACGTTGGTGAAGTTCGCCCGCACATCCATGAAGATCGCCGGGATGACATAGCCGCCGCCCATCGCCGCGGCCGGGGCGTTTGTGGAACTGCCGGGACCACCGCCGGACATATAGGCGCCCAGGCCGGCGACGGTGCTGACATCCAGCGCCTGGAACCGTCCGTCCGCATCCAGGGCCAGTCGCCCGCGCGAGACATTGTCCCTGCCCTGCGCCGCCGAAACGAAATCCTCCGCCCTGTCCTCCACCCACTTTACTGACCGACCGAGCCGCCGCGCCGCCCAAAGCAAAAGTATCCATTCCGGATACAGACAGTTCTTGATACCGAATCCGCCGCCGACATCGGGGGCTGAGACTCGAACCGCCTCCCGAGGGCATCGGAAGATATCGCGCGCGAGTTGGTCGCGAATGGCATGCACGCTGGCGGCGGACACGAACAGATCGAACACCCCATCCTGCCAGCGTCCGATCGCCGCTCGGGTTTCCAGCGGGGCGATGATCAGGCGGTTGTTGACCACTTCGATCTCGACGACGTGTTTCGCGCTGGCGATGGCGGCTTGCACCGCGGCCGAATGGCCACGCTGAAAGCGGAACGATTCGTCGCGGCTGTTGGTGGCATCGACGGAGCAGGGCAGCGGCGTGTACTCCACCGCGACCAGTTCGGCGGCGTCGCGGGCGGCAAATGCGGTTTCGGCGACCACGAACGCAACCGGGTCGCCGACAAACCGCACCCGCCCGTTGGCCAGCGCCGGACGCGGCGGCACGATCATCGGCGCGATCGTCGCCACCGTGGTCGCGCAGGGCAGCACGCCGAGGTCGGCTATATCAGCATATGTATAGACACCCAGCACGCCCGGCACCGCCAATGCCGCCGCTGTATCAATCCGGTCGATCGTCGCATGGGCGTGCGGGGACCGGACCACATGGGCGCGGGCCTGGCCCTCGTCGTTTACGTCGTCAACAAAGACGCCACGGCCGGTCAGGAAACGCTGGTCCTCCAGCCGGCGTGTGGACTGTCCGATGAATGCCATCTACAGACCGAGTTTGTCGGTCAGCCCGTAGCCGGCCGCCAGTTCCTTGATCTTGTTCCAGGTGGAGTCTTCAACCGGCACACCGTTCTTGCGGCGGTCCTGCTCTTTTTTGAATTCTATTTCACCGGGGTAGTAGACTTCGGTGAAGCCCTGCGCCGGCGGGGTGGCTTTCAAGTATTGCGCGAACTCGGTGACTTCCTGCTTGAACACGCCAAGGTCGCGGAAGGCGGCGACGTTGAACACGGCGATGAAGCAGCCGTCGTTGTGCCGCCCGGTCGGTTCGACGCCGAAACCGAGCCCGGTCAGCAGGCCCGACAGGATTTCGACGATCACGGCGAGGCCGGTGCCTTTGTAGCCCTCGGTGCCGCCCAGCGGCAGCAGCGCGCCGCCAGCTTTCAGCACACTTGGGTCGTTGGACGGCTTGCCCTCGGCGTCGATCAGCCAGCCGTTGGGCACCTGATCGCCGCGTGCGGTCGCCACGTTGATCTTGCCGGCGGCGGCGGCGGAGGTCGCCATATCGAACACCAGCGGGCCGTCGAGGTTGGACGGGATGGCAACGCACAGCGGATTGGTGCCCAGGCGGGCCTTGGCGCCGCCGAACGGGGCGACGTGCTTGGGGCTGCGACCGGAATCGGCGGTGATCATCGCAATCATGCCATCCCCGGCGGCGACCAGCGGATAGCTGGCGAGACGGCCGATATGGCTCTGGCGGAACACCGTCGCGGCGGCGACGTTCTGCTTCTTCGCCTTTTCTATCGTGTAGCGCATCGCGCGATCGGTGACCGCGTAGCCAAAACCCCAGTTGCCGTCGATCACTGTTGTCGTCTGTGTCTCTTGCGTAATGGTCCACGGCGCCTGCGGAACGATATGGCCGGCCTTGATGCGATCGATATAGGTCGGGATCAGAATGATGCCGTGGCTGTCATGCCCAACCAGGTTCGCACCGATATTGTAACGGGCCACCACCGCCGCTTCTTCCTCCGACGCGCCGGCCGCGATCAGCAGGCCCTTGGCGATCTCTATCAAGTGTTCGGCGGTGACATTCGGCATGGATTTTCTCCCCGGGTTCTCTTCCTGGTCACGCTAACCCGGGCATGGTCCGTTGGCCAGAACGCCGAAACCGTCCTAACGTCGGTGCATGTAAGGGAGAGCAGACCATGGCAAGCAAATCAAACGTCTATGCTGGCGTGGCAGGGTATGTCGGCCGAGCGGATCAGAAGGGATCGGTGGGGGTGTTTTCGCGGCAGGCGGATACCGGGCGGTGGGACCATGTCGTGAAGGATATCGAGGCCTATACGGTCAATATCCATCCGACCAACCCGAACGTGGTATTCGCGGGCACCGCCGATGGCGTGTATCGCAGCACCGACCGAGGCAAGTCTTTCCAGCGCACCAACTTCCCCGGCACCAAGCAGATCTGGTCGTTCCTGGTCGATGCCAATGATCGCAACCTGGTCTATGCCGGCGGCTCCCCGATCAGCATGTATCGCAGCGAGGATTGCGGGGAGACATGGCGCGAACTGCCCAACCCCGGGATGCCCGATCGGGCGGTGATGCCGTTCCCCTGCCGTGTGATGCGGATGGCGCAGCAGCCGGACAAGCCAGCCACGATCTTCGCGGCGCTGGAGGTCAACGGCGTGATGAAAACGACCGATGGCGGTGAAAGCTGGACC
>JAKBCJ010000367.1 GCA_021807975.1 Pseudomonadota bacterium
GCACTGATTCGTCGTCGGCGAAGCGCGGGCGGGGCGCCCAGGACGCGCCGCTGGCGTCTTCCAGCACGGCGCGGGCTTCTTCGTTCATGGCGGCGAACAAATCGGCGAAACTGGGATCGACGGAGGATGGACTGCCGACCCATCGCGCATAGAGGTCGGCCAGAAACGCTGCGTTGGCGCCATTGAAGGCAGACGCCAAAATATCCATACCCGCCATTTGTTACGGTCCCTTATGTGTCCGTGCCGCGCGTCATAAAGAAGCCGCCGCCGCGCGGAAAGCCCCATTCGGCACCCGCTGGGTTGCTTCCACCGCATGTCCGCCCGCTTTCGGGCCAGATCGGGCGGACGCCGCGAACGCCGGGGCCCGCTAACCAATGAGGGCATCCAGTCTGGAACGTGCAAGGGGCAACGGCGAAGGGATACGCTGCCCCCGGCCACCGAATAGACGCCGCCCCCAACCGCGCCTATCCTCCCGCCCAACCGCGAGAGGAAACCGAATCATGTCAGACTCCCCCGTCGTCCGCCTGGAAAAAGACGGCGACGTCGCCCTGATCGTCGTCAACTACCCGCCCGTCAACGCGCTCGGGCCAGGCGTGTCCGAAGGCATCATCGACTCCCTGAACAAAGCCAACGCAGACCCGGCAATCAAAGCCATGGTCCTGATCGGCGACGGCCGCAGCTTCATCGCCGGCGCGGACATCCGCGGCTTCGGCACCGGCCGCAAGCGCGCCCCGATCGGTGAGCGTACCTACGACGTCCTGGATGCCAGCCCCAAGCCGGTGGTCGCCGCGATCCATGGGTTCGCCCTCGGCGGTGGCCTGGAAAACGCCATGGCGTGCCACTACCGCATCGCCGTGCCCTCCGCCAAAGTCGGCCTGCCGGAGGTTCTGATCGGCATCCTGCCCGGCGGCGGCGGCACCCAGCGTCTGCCGCGTCTGGCCGGCGCCCAAACCGCGCTGGACATGATCACATCCGGCCGCCACGTCCCCGCCGCCGAAGCCGCCAGGCTGGGTATTCTCGACGAAGTCCTGCCGGAAGACGCCAACCTGCGCGATGCCGCCGTGGCTTACGCCCGCAAAATCGCCGCGATCCGCCCGCTGCCGCGCGTGCGCGACAAAACCGTCACCGCCGAACCCGGCATGTTCGATGCGATGCGCAAATCCATCGCCCGCAAGGCCCGTAACCAGAAGGCCCCGTATCACTGCATCGCCGCCGTCGAGGCTGCCTGCACACTGGATTTCGACGCCGGCATCCGCAAGGAAGCCGAACTGTTCGCCGAACTGGAAACCGCCGACGAAGCCAAGGCCCTGCGCTACGCCTTCTTCGCTGAACGGGAGGTCGCCAAGCTGCCCGACCTGCCCACCAACGTCGCGGCGTACGACTTCAAGGAACCGGCGGTGATCGGCGCCGGCACCATGGGCGGCGGCATCGCCATGTCGTTCGCCGATTTCGGCTACGACGTGAAAATCATGGACGCCTCGCAGGAAGGCCTGGATCGCGGAATGGAGCGTATCCGTAACAACTACGCGACATCGGTCAAACGCGGCAGCCTTGCACAGGATGAAATGGACCGTCGCCTGGCACGCATCCACCCCGTCAGCGGCTACGAAGACATCGCCCAGTGCGATGTTGTCGTCGAAGCGATCTTCGAGCGGATGGACGTGAAGAAGCCGGTCTTCGCCAAGCTGGACGAAGTGATGAAGCCGGGCGCGTTCCTGTTCTCCAACACCTCCGCGCTGGATATGGACGAACTGGCGGCAGTCACCAAGCGCCCGGAATACGTCGCAGGCACCCACTTCTTCTCCCCCGCCAACGTCATGAAACTGCTGGAGGTCGTGCGCCCGGCCAAAGCCTCGCCCGAAACGCTGATGACGGCGATGGCGATGGGCCGCAAGATTGGCAAGATTTCCGCCATGGCCGGCAACACCGACGGGTTCGTTGCCAACCGCTCGCGCGCGCCGTTTAACAGCGAGATGGTGATACTGCTGGAGGAAGGCTGTCTGCCGGAGCAGGTGGACAAGGTCATGGTCGATTTCGGCTACCCGATGGGTCCCTTCGCGGTCGGCGATCTGGCGGGGCTGGACATCGGCGCCGAGGGCCGCAAGCGCCGCGCGGCGGCAAACCCGAACTACCGTAAGCTGCCGATCGCCGACAAATTGGTGGAAATGGGGCGCTTCGGCCAGAAGACCGGCGCCGGCTGGTATCGTTACGAAAAAGGTGACCGCACGCCGCACCCTGATCCCGAGGTCGCGGCCATCGTCAAATCGGTCGCCGCCGAAATGGGCGTGCCGCAAAAGGCGTTCACGCCGACCGAAATCCTCCAGCGCCTGCTGTTCAGTTCGGTGAACGAGGCTTGCAAGATACTGGAGGAGGGGAAGGCCTACCGAGCGTCCGATGTGGATGTGATGTGGCTGCATGGGTTTGGGTTCCCGCGGTATCGCGGCGGGTTGATGTACTGGGCGGACGGGATCGGCGTGCGAGAGGTCTATAACCAGATCGCGTCCTGGCATCAGCAGTATGGGGAACGGTGGGCGCCGTCGAAGCTGCTGCGCGATCTGGCGGAGAGCGGGACGCCGTTCCGGGAGGCCAAGCCGGCGCCGTTTGTTTAACGGCGCACTCGGGCCGCAAACGTCATTCAGGTAATCGGGCAAAATTTCAGCTAAAGATTCCCCCAGGGGACCCAGCCGGGACAGGAGAATGCCAATGACCGCCGAACCCCATCTCGATTCCCTGACCGACGAAGACTTCCGTCTTCACGTCCGGGCCTGGATCGAAGCCAACTACCCGGCGGACATTCGCAACCCGCCGCAGCGTCTGCACTTCAAGGACAACAAGCCCTGGTACATGAAGCTGGCTCAGCAAGGCTGGCTTTGTCCCAACTGGCCGGCGGAATTCGGCGGCATGGGCATTTCCGCCAGCAAGCAACTGATTTTCCTGGAAGAAAAAGAACGCTACGGCTGCGCCCGGCTCAACGATATGGGCATGACCATGATCGGCCCGCTGCTGATCAAGTTCGGCCGTCCGGACCAGCAACAGCATTTCCTGCCGAAAATCCTGTCGGGCGAGCACATCTGGTGCCAGGGCTACAGCGAACCCAACGCCGGATCGGACCTTGCGTCGCTTCGCACCGAGGCAGTGCTGGACGGGGACCATTGGGTGGTGAACGGCCAGAAAATCTGGACCTCGCTGGCGATGGACGCGAACTGGATATTTCTGCTGGTCCGCACCGACAAGCAGGCCAAGAAGCAGGATGGCATCAGCTTCCTGCTGGTGCCGATGGATACGCCCGGCATCACCGTCCGCCCGATCACCAACATCGATATGGCCGATGAGTTTTGCGAAACCTTCTTCGACAACGTCCGCGTCCCCAAGGACAATTTGGTTGGCCAGATCAACAAGGGGTGGACGATGGCCAAGGCGCTGCTGGGGTTCGAGCGGATCGGCTCCGGCTCCCCCCGTCAATCCGCCTATGCGCTGAAGCGGCTGAAACTGTTGGCGGAACGGATGGGCGTATGGGACGACGGCCAGTTCCAGGACCGCTACACTCGCCTGCGCCTGGACCTGGAGGACCACAAGGACCTTTATGAGACGTTCGTGGAGAAAGTGCGCCGCGGCGAAAGTCTGGGCCCGGACGTGTCTATGCTGAAGGTCAATCAAACCGAACTGTATCAGCGCATTACCGAGGCAATGCTGGATATTGCCGGGGAATACGGCGCGGGGCTGGGTCCGATGGACGGCAATCGCGACTTGAACCCGGCCGGGTTGTTCCTGCAATCTCGGCCATCCAGCATTTACGCCGGATC
The DNA here is from genome assembly GCA_021807975.1 of Pseudomonadota bacterium. Taxonomy (GTDB): domain Bacteria; phylum Pseudomonadota; class Alphaproteobacteria; order Acetobacterales; family Acetobacteraceae; genus Rhodopila. The sequence continues at coordinate 3,804 of JAKBCJ010000367.1, forward strand.
GAACGAAATTCAGCGAAATATCCTTGCGAAGAATGTTCTGGAGTTGCCGGGTTAATCTTTCCTTAATCGTTTGGTCCTAAACCCGGGCTTCGTCTCGAACCCGGGCAGGACCGAAATGCGAAAGATATTCAGCAACTGGACGATAGGCGTCAGGCTGCAATTGGCGACGGTGGTTACGGTTATGGCCTGTGCGGCGATTCTGATTGCTGTCCAGGTCATCGAATCCGGCCGTCTGTACGACGGGCGGGTCAGTCTGTTGCAGTCGATCGATGACACAGCCATGGGCGTCGCCGGCGCCTTTTATGCCGAGGAAACCGCAGGCCGGCTGACGGGTGACGAAGCCCGGGCGCGCGCCGCCGCCGCGATCCGCGCCATGCGCTACCAGGGCGACGAGTACATCTTCGTCACCGATATGACCCCCCGGATGGTCATGCATCCAGCTAAGCCGGACTTGGACGGCAAGGACGTGTCCGGTATCGCCGATCCAAACGGTGTACACCTGTTCAGTGTGATGGCCAACCTGGTGAAAGCCAGCGGCGAGGGCATCGTTCCGTATATGTGGCCGCGCCCCGGATCCGTCGATCCGCTTCCCAAACTGACCTATGTAAAGGGTTTTGCGCCTTGGGGCTGGGTTATCGGCACCGGGCTTTATGTGGATGACCTGGATGCCGCGCGACACCGCCTCGGCTGGACCCTCGCTGCCCTCGGCCTGACCGCAGCCGCCCTGCTGGGCGGGATCGTGTGGATGCTGGGGCGCGGCGTCAGCCGCCCGGTCCAGGCGCTGACCGCCGCCACGCAGTCGCTGGCGCAAGGGAACCTGGAAACGCCGATCCCCGGACAGCAGCGCGGCGATGAAATCGGATCGATGGCGCAGGCGCTGATGGTGCTGCGCGATGCCGCCGCCGCCCGGCGCAAACTGCAAAGCGATATTGAGCAGGAGCGGCTGGCCAAGGACCGCCGGCAGGCGGCGATCGAGCGCCATACGCAGGACTTCGGCTCGACCATCGTGTCGGTGATGATGAAACTCACTCAGTCTTCCACGGCGATGCATAAAGCCTCCAACGAGATGGTAGCGTCCGTGGCCCGCACCCAGGAACGGGCCCTGGCGACGGCACAGGGCGCACGCGAATCCTCGATGAACCTCTCGACCGTCGTGTCGGCCGCCGA
>JAKBCJ010000023.1 GCA_021807975.1 Pseudomonadota bacterium
TCTGTCGCCGGAAGCAAAATTCCCGCAGGCGCTGCTGGAGTGTGCCGAAGTGGTCCGCTTCGTCGCCAGCCATGGAGCGGAATGGGGATTGGATTCGACGCGGATTTTCGTCGGCGGCGACTCGGCCGGGGGCAATCTGGCGCTGGCAACGGCGCTGCTGCTGCGCGACACCGGCGGACCGGCACTGACGGGGGTGCTGGCCAATTACCCGGTCAGCGACTCGCGCTTCGACACCCCAAGCTACCAGGAGTTCGGCGCCGGCGGTTACGGGCTTAATACCGAACGGATGGCGTTCTACTGGAATGCGTATGTGCCGCACGAAATCGACCGCTTGCATCCGTTGGCGGCACCGCTGCGTGCCGACCTGACCGGACTGCCGCCCGTCATGGTGCTGCTGGCGGAACTGGACGTCCTGCGGTCGGAGGGCGAGGCCCTGGTGGAAAAATTGCGCGCCGCGGGCGTTCCGGTGGAAACCCGGACGTTCCCGGGCACAGTACACGGCTTTCTGCGCGCGACCGGTTCGGTGCAAAAGGCCCGGGATGCGGTCGCGGCGGCCGGAGCCTGGATGCGGCGGACGGGCGGGTAGAAAACACCCGGCCCGGGACAGAATCGCGCATATTGTGTTGGCATGAATCGATCAACGCTATATATGGATAACCCTGCTTGGGTATGGGGATTTCCATGGACGGTTTCGCGGCACGGTTTATGCACCAGGTACCCGGCGCGCACTTCGGTGACCTGCCGCTGCCGCCGCGTTCGCTGGACCCCGGCATGGGCATCGCCGTTGGTCGCCGCACCATCTTCCGGCCCGAGGATAACGAGTGTTTCGGACGCGTCGCCGACCGCGTCGCGGCCGGAAACATCGCCCTGCTCGGGCGCGCCCCCGATACCGCCGTTCAGCAGGAACAGATTCGCCTGCGCAATGCCATCGCCACGGGCGCGCTGTTAACCTCCGGCCGGCACCTCCAGCATGGCGACGAGAACCAGCCCGACCGGAATATGGAGGTGTTCACCAACTGCGCGACCGCCATCGCCTCGTTCGCGAAGTTCTACCTGTTGCTGAACGGATCGGGCGTCGGCCGCAGCTACGACGACGCGCTGATCGCTACCAATTGGTCCGATGCACCGACCCTTCTTTTGTATCTTTCGCCAGACCACCCGGACTATCCTCACAGCGACGACGCGCTGTGCCAGTTGGGTATGGACCTTGGCCTGCTGGCCGGGGGTGCTGCCGATGGCGCGGATACAGTTCGCGCGTTCCTGGCGGACCATCTGGTGCGCGATCTGTCCGCACTGCCGAACGGAACAACCTATCACCGCATCGACGACAGCCGGGAAGGTTGGGCCAAGGCGGTCGAGGTCCTGGAGTCGATGACCTTCCGCCGCGAGCATGACGCGACCCTGTTGCTGGACCTGTCGGACATCCGCCGGGCGGGATCGCCGATCCGGGGTATGCAGGGCCGGCCGGCGTCCGGTCCCGTGTCGCTGCTGCGGGCGTTCCTGAATATCAGGCGGCATGTGATCGACGTCGCGGCTTCGATGGAGCCATGGGAACAGGCGCTGCAAATCGACCATCACCTGTCCGTGGAAGTCCAGGTCGGCGGTGCCCGCCGCGCCGCCCGGATGGCAACGAAATCCTGGCGTGATCCCGGGATCCAGCGGTTCATCCGGGCAAAGTCGGAAGGCGGGCTGTGGACGGCCAACCATTCCATCATGGTGGACGCCGAATTCTGGCAGCGAGTCCAGGGAACGGAGGACGATGCGCTCAGCCTTCATGCCAGGGCGGTGTTCGCAGAGGCTACACGGTGCGCCTGGATCAACGGCGAACCCGGCTTCATCAATGGCGACGCGCTGGAAGACCACCGCACCGGAACCGCTCGGGACAAACCGGTGCATGAAGATGGGCGCGACTTCCGCAGTGCCCGCTATCGCGTAGACGCCGCGGCCGGTTTGCTGGCCGAGGTGTCGCGGCGCGCGGCGACCTCGCGGTTTCCGGTGACGACCAATCCGTGCGGCGAAATCGCCCTGCACGTCACCGGCGGGTATTGCGTGATCGCCGATTACGCCCCGCTGCTGGCCTGCCCGGTGCCGCTGGACCAGGTTTTCCCGGGTGAGGCGCCAGCCGACGTGACGGCGCTTTGGGATGCCAGGGTCGAGGATTCCGTCCGGCTGGGCGTGCGCTTTCTGATGCGCGCCAACGGCATGGACGCGCTGTACGGACAAGAGGTCGCCCGGACCAACCGCATGGGCATCGGCCCGACCGGATTGCATGAGTGGGCCTGGATGCGCTTCGGGTTCGATTTCTCTGACTTGCTGGACGAAGACCGTTCGGCGCCGTTCTGGGCGATGCTGGACCGGCTGTCCCGGGCCGCGAAGGAAGAAGGTGCGGCTTATGCCGAGGAGCTCGGGATGGTGCGGCCGACCACGGTCACCACGGTGAAACCGGCCGGCACGACCAGCAAGCTGTTCGGCCTCACCGAAGGCGCGCATCTGCCGGCCAGACGCCAGTACCTGCGCTGGGTTCAGTTCAAGGGCGTGCAGGACAACGCCGGGGCGTGGGCCGACGGCTCCGACCCGCTGCTCGCCGTCTATGCCGCGCGCGGGTACCCGATGCGGACGCTGAAGACGTTCCCGGGAATGACCATCGTCGGATTCCCCACCATCCCCCTGCTGTTACGGCTTGGGCTCGGGGAGCGGGTGGTGACAGCGGGCGAAGCCGCGCCAGCCGACCAGTATCACTGGCTGCGGCTGCTGGAGCGGCACTGGATCGGCGCCGAACAAGGTAACCAAGTCAGCTACACGCTGAAAATCTTCACCGACCGGCATGACCTGGAGTCATTCCGCGATATCGTGCGCGAGCAACAGCCGCTGGTGCGCTGCTGCGCTGTGCTGCCAAGCCGGCCGGATCATGAACTTGGATACGAGTACCTGCCGGAGGAAGAGATTTCGGCTTCCGCATTCGATTCCATCGTGCGGGCAATCGATGCGGAGGAAGCGGCGGAGGGGGTGGATTTGGTCCATCTGCAATGCGCCAGTGGGGCCTGTCCGATCTAACGGGCTGCCGCCGGCAACGCAGCCGGCGGGTCAGGCAGCAATACGCACTGCCGTAACCGGCCTACAAATCGTGCCCCGAATAGGAGCAGTTGAAACTCTTATTGCAGATCGGGAAATCGGCGATGATGTTGCCCTCGATCACCGCTTCCAGCAGCGGGAACTGGAAGCACGAGGCATCCCGCAGATGGCACCGCTGCACCACGCCGCCTTCGATCCGCAGCCAGACCAGCAGATCGCCGCGGAAGGCTTCGACAACCGCCATGCCCTCGGCGATATCGGGGGCAATGCCGGTGACCGGTTCAGCGATCGGTCCCGCTGGAAGTCCGTCCAGTAGCTGGGTCAGCAGCGACAGGCTTTCGGTGATCTCTTTCAGCCGTATCCAAACGCGGGCATTGACGTCGCCCTGAGTCAGCACCGGTACGGTGAAGGTCAGCCGGTCATAAGGCGCATAAGCCAAATCGCGGCGCGCATCGAAATCGCGGCCGGACGCGCGCCCGACATAGCCGCCCGGGGCGAACCGCCGGGCCAGGTCCGGCTTGAGGATTCCGGTGGAGACCGTCCGATCCTGCAGCGACGGCGTATCGTCGTACAGCTTGGTCAAAGCGGGCAGCGCCTTACCGATGTCCTCGGCCAGCCGTTCCAGTTGCAGCACATGCTCCGGGTTCAGATCGACCGTCACCCCGCCCGGCACGATCCGGTCCATCATCAGCCGGTGCCCAAAACACTCCGCCGCGGCCCGCAACACCCGTTCCCGCCACACGGCACAATGCGCCAGCATGATCCCGAACGAGGCGTCGTTACAGATTCCGCCGACATCGCCGATATGGTTGGCCAGACGCTCCAGTTCCGCCATTACAGCGCGCAGCCAGACCGCCCGCGGCGGTGCGATAATCCCCAGCGCCGCCTCGGCCGCCCGGGAGAAAGCCAGCGCGTACGCCACCGTGCTATCCCCCGACACCCGCCCCGCCAGCCTTACCGCCCGGTCCAGCGTCGCACCCGCCATCAGCAGATCGACGCCCTTGTGGGTGTAGCCCAGGCGCTGTTCCAACCGCACCACCGTTTCCCCGTCACAGGTGAAACGGAAATGCCCGGGTTCGATGATCCCGGCATGAACCGGGCCGACAGGGACCTGGTGCAGCGCGTCGCCGTGAACCGGCAGAAACGGGTAGGAAGCTGCCGGCGCCTGGTCCTCGCCCCAACGGCCGTGATCCAGCCAAGGCCTCGTGTCACCCAGTCCGACCGGTTCCAGCCCGAACAGGTCGCGCATCATCCGTTCCAGTCGGATGGCCGGCGGATGCACCGAACCCACCGAGGGATACCGGCTTTCCATGCAGGCGATGCTGAGAACCGCGGCCTCGCGGCCGTCCAGCAGCGCCATGTGCGCCCAGCCGGGTTCGCCCCACACGCTCAGCAGAGTCAGAACGCCATCCGCCAGCGCCGCCGCCGCGCGTTGCCATGTTGCGGAATCGACCTCCGCACGTGGCCATGGGCGATGCGCCGCCACGCGGCCCCCTGCTCCAAGGATGTCGGCCAATACGCCCATCACAGTACGCTCATCCCAGTATCGCCGCGATGTGCTGGAACCACGCCACCAGCGGCGGCGGCAACCAGATTCCCGCCATCAGCACCAGCGAAAGATGGGCGAACATCGGGATGTGCGACGCATGCACCCGCCCGATCGGCCCCTTGACCGGTCCGAAGGCAACCTCATTCAAGCGCGGCAGCAGCGCCCCGAACGCCAGCAGCAGGCCCGCCACCAGGATCACCGCCAACACGGGTTCCCGAGCGAAGGTGGAGGATACAGCGAGGAATTCGCTGGTGAAGACTCCGAAAGGCGGCAACCCGACGATGGCCGCAACACCGGCGACAAGGCCCCATCCCAGCAGCGCGTGGCTTTCGGTCAGCCCGCCCATATCGTCGATGCGCTGGCTGCCCTTTACCTGGGCGATGTGGCCGACCGAGAAGAAGATCGCCGACTTGGTCAGGCTGTGCATCGTCATTTGCAACAATCCCGCGAAGTTGCCCAGCGGCCCGGCCATGCCGAACGCGAACACGATGATGCCCATGTGCTCGATCGAGGAGTAGGCGAACAGCCGCTTGATGTCGCGCCGCCGGTACAGCATGAACGCGGCGAAGATCAGCGACAGCAGCCCCATCCCGATCATCAGCGGCCCCGGTGCGATGGCATGCGGGTTGGCCGCGAGCAGCACCTTGAACCGCAGCAGGGCATACAGCGCCACATTCAGCAGCAGGCCGGACAGCACGGCGGAAATCGGGGTCGGACCCTCGGCATGCGCATCCGGCAGCCACGCATGCAGCGGCACCAGACCGACCTTGGTGCCGTAACCCAGCAGCAGGAACACGAACGCAATGTTCAACAGCGAGGGGTCGAACTCCGGCGCATATTGTTGAAGGTTGGTCCAGATCATCGCATCCAGGCCTGTGCCGATCACCGGCCGCGCCGCGAGATAGACCAGGATCGTGCCGAACAGCGCCAGGGCGATGCCGACACTGCCCAGGATGAAGTATTTCCAGGCCGCCTCCAGCGCCTCCGCCGTGCGATACAGCCCAACCATCATGACTGTCGTCAGGGTCGCCAGTTCCACCGCCACCCACATCAAGCCGATATTGTTGGCCAGTAACGCCAGGTTCATGCCGAACAACATGATCTGGAACATTGCGTGGTAGAATCGAAGATGGATCGGTTTCAGCCGGCCTGTCCGCAGTTCGTGCCCGATATAGGATGCGCTGAACGCGCTGGTGGTGAAGCCGATGAAGCAGTTCAGCAGCACAAACACGATGTTCAGGTCATCGACCAGCAGATACACGCCCACCGGCGGCCGGTCGAACAGCAGCATCATCGCGAACACCAGCGCCGCGAAGCACGCGAGCATGTTCAGTGCCGCACCCGGGCGGTAACCTGGCAGCACGACCAGGATCGCGGCGGCGAACAGCGGCGTCAGCAGAATCGCCGCAACAGGATCGGGCATCACCGCTGGCCTCCACGCGATCTATCCAATGCGCTGACATCGATGGTGTCGAACCGCTCCCGGATGCGGAACAGAAATACGCCGATCACGATGAAAGCGATCAGCACGGAGAACGCGACGCTGATTTCCACCACCAGCGGCATACCGCGCGCGCCGGTTGCCGCGAGGTTGATGCCGTTTTCCAGCGACATGAACCCCACCACCTGGCTGATGGCGTTGCGCCGCGTCACCATCATCAACAGCCCGATCAGCACAACGGACAGGGCCAGGGCGATATCCTCACGCGCTACCGGATCGGTGTGGGCGGTGACTGGCAGCATCACCTCCAGCGACAACGCCACCAGGGCGATGCCGGCCAGCATGGTGATGCCGACGCCGCCCACCGTCTCGATTTCGCGATGCAGGCCCATTTGGAAGACCATCCGGCGCAAGGCGAAGGGCACCAGCATGGCCTTGAACAGCAGTGCGATTCCGGCGGCGATATACAGATGCGGTGCGTCCTGGATGTGCGCCTGCCAGGCGACCGACAGCGCCAGGACAAACGCATGCAGCGCCAGCACATGCAGCAGCGCCGTCAGGCGGTCCTGGTACAGCATCATGAAGCTGACCAGCACCAGGCCGCCCGCCAGCATGTGCGCGACATCGAACGACAGACCGTGCGGCGCGACCATGCCCATCACATCCCCCGGGAGACAAACAGCAGCAGCACGCCCAGCAGGCCCAGCATCAGCGCCGCCCCCAGGAAGTTCGGCACCCGGAATACCCGCATCTTTGCCACCGATGTCTCCGCCACGCCCAGCAGCACGCCGCCGGCCGCCATCTTGACCAGCCAGGACGCCGCACCGATCGCATCGGCCTCGATCTGCCCCGGCCCGTTCGCCATCCCCGGGGGAACGAACACGCAGGCGATCATAGCGATGTAAAGGGTCAGTTTCAGGGCTGCCGCCAGTTCGATCATCGCCAGATGGCGGCCGGAGTATTCCAGCACCATCGCCTCATGCACCATCGTCAGTTCCAGGTGGGTGGCCGGATTATCCACCGGCACCCGGCCATTTTCCGCCATTGCCACGATGATCAGGGCGATCAGCGCCAGCGCCAGCGAGACCCGCAATCCGACATGTCCGTTCAGCATCGTCTCGGCGATGGTCGAAAGCTGGGTCGATCCGGCGATCAACGCGACGGTGAACACGATCATCAACATCGCCGGTTCCGCCAGGGAGGAGATCATCATCTCCCGCGACGATCCGATGCCGCCGAAGCTGGTGCCGATATCCATGCCGGCCAGCGCCAGGGCGAAACGGGCGCTGCCCAGCAGCGCGGTGATCGCGATCAGGTCGCCCGACCAACTGAACATCAGATTGGCGGCGAAGGTCGGCACCAGCGCTGCCGCCACCCATGTGGCGGCAAATACAAAATACGGCGCGACGCGGAAAAGCCAGGAGGCGTTGTCGGCGATGACCGCCTCTTTCCCCAGCAGCCGCCGCAAATCACGGTACGGCTGAAACACCGAAGGCCCGAGCCGGCGTTGCAGGCGGGCCTTTACCTTGCGAACCAGCCCTGTCAGCAACGGCGACAGCACCAGGATCAGCGTCATCTGCGCAAGCTGCGCCAGGAAGCCGTAGATCATTGCCATATCGTCAGCGCCATCAGCAGCACGACCAGCGCGCCGAACACGAATCCCAGATATTTCCGTATCGTCAGGAACTGCATCTTGTTGGTTCGATCGGCGACCCGGGCGACACCGCGCCCTAGCGGGAGGTAGAGCGTATCCCAGATCGGGTCGCGGATGCGGCGGACGATGCCGGCGGGCCGGTTATCGCCCGGTGGCGGCATGGTGACTGTATCGACGGCCTGGAACACCACGGTGGCGAACACCCGCCGCAGGGGTTGGGCAAAACTGGCGCCCGAGTACTGGCTGGCCGTCGTCGGATCGGCAAAGCCGCAGTCCCAGGCCGGTCCGCGCCGGACGCCCCGGGACAGGCGATGCACAACGGCGACCGTCAGCAGGATCGATGCGGTAATGAAGCCGAACACCAACAGGCCGTTATAGGAACTCCGGCTTGCCGCCACCGGGGCAATCGTCATCCAGGCATCGGTCAGTTGTTCGGGCATCCTGGCCCCCGTCAGACCGCGCGCCACGGGGGCGATGGCGTCGATCACGGCCCCCGGGAATACCCCCGCCAGCAGACACAGTGCCGCAAATCCCAACATCGCCGCGGCCGACCAGGAATCGGCTTCCCTGGCCTGCGCCGCCGCCTCGGTCCGGGGGCGTCCAAGGAACACAATCCCGAACGCCCGCACGAAACAGGCCGCCGCCAGCGCCGCCGCCAGCGCCAACGCGGCACCATCGACCGGGATCATCAGCTTCAGGCCCCATTCCGACATCTCGGGATGCACCAGAATGGCCTGCAACGTCAGCCATTCAGACGCAAATCCGTTCAGCGGCGGCAATCCGGCGATCGCCACGCACCCGGCCAGAAAGGCGAACGAGGTTCGGGGCATGCGATGGATCAGCCCTCCCATCGTTTCCATGTCCCGTTCACCGGTCGCGTTCAGCACGGCACCCGCGCCAAAGAACAGGAGGCTTTTGAACACGGTATGGTTCAGGGCGTGGAACAATGCCGCGGTCAGCGCCAGCGCCGCCCCGGCCTGGAAGCCGGTCGCGCGGAATGCCAGCGCCAAACCCAGGCCGATGAAAACGATGCCGACGTTCTCCACCGTGGAGTAGGCCAGCAGGCGCTTGATGTCGCGTTCCATCAGCGCGTGCAGCACGCCCAGCACGGCGGTGATGCCGCCCAATGCCAGCACCACGGTTCCGGCCCACCACTGGTTCGGACCCAGCAGATCGAAGACGATGCGGATGAAGCCGTACACCGCGATTTTGGTCATCACGCCGCTCATCAACGCCGAGACATGGCTGGGGGCCGCGGGATGCGCGAGCGGCAGCCAGACGTGCAACGGCACCAGACCGGCCTTCGATCCGGCGCCGATCAGCGCGACAACCAGGATCACGGCGGCGGTCCCCATGCCGGGATGGGCGGCGCGCATCGAGTCGAACGCGTACCCGCCCAGCGTCCCGGCCAGCATGCCGAACGCCAACAGCAACGCCAGCCCGCTGAACGTCGCCATGATCAGATAGACAAAGCCGGCTCGGGCGTTGCCGGGCTCCCCGTGGTGCGCCATGACCAGCGCCCAGGAGGTCAGGGACATCAGCTCCCACCCGAACAGAAAGGTGAAGGCGTCGTCGGCGACCAGCACGATGGCCATCGCGGCCAGGAAGGCGGGGAAGAACGGCAAAACCCGTTCGGGGTGGTGCTCATGCCGGCCGTAACCAAGGGCGAACAGGCTGGCGCCGCCGCCGCCAAGACCGAGGATGATCAGAAAGAACCCGGACAGGGCATCGAGGCGCAGGTTGGTGCCGATCCACGGCAAACCCAGCGGCAGCCGCATGTGCTGGACCGGACTGGACAGCGCGCTGAAACCGGCCAGCAGCAGACCGGCGCACAGCACCAGGCTGCCGCCGTAAATCAGGACACGCCCGGCTGGCATCCTGGCTGTCAGCACCCCGGCGAGTGCCAGCACGAACAGCGACGGGATGATAAACACGACCTCGGTCATGACGCGGGCACCTTCAGACGCACACCCCGGCCGCCGCCGATGCTGGGGGCGTTGTCGCCCAGCAGTTCGATGCCGGCGGCGGTCAGTGCAGCGGTGAGTTTCATCAGGGAATCGACGTTGCCGCGAATCACGCCGTCGCTGGCCTCCATCCGCTGGATGGTTGGCAGTGACAATCCGGAAAGCTCTGCCAAAGCCCGCTGGTCCAGTCCCAGCAGTGCTCGGGCGGCTCGCATCTGGCCGGCCGTAATCATGTTCCAGATGTTAGATGTACGGTCTTCGATTGGAAAGTGATGTTTTATGTATCACACCTTGGCGTGCCGGCTACGCGGTCTGACAGGGACGAACCGGGCGGGGATGGTTATCAGCCTATCGATGGTAAAGCGGGTCAGCGTCGCCTGCCGGATACGCGAAAAATCGGCCGCGGCGCCAATTCCGCTATTCCAGAACCCAACCCCGCGAAGGGCTTGGCACTGTCGGGCATCCGAACCTTTGGCAAGATAGAGTCAGCGCCCTTCGCCACGCACAAGGGGTACTTTCACCCCCCTGCTCCGAACAATCGGCAGCAGCAAACCATTCCTTGACAGTGCCGAGTCATCCCCGGCCCGCCAGTCCGGCAATGGTCCGGCTTTCCATTTCCGGGCCCCGCCGTCCGCCACGCCTTGCCGCAGCGTCGCGGTCATCAGCAGCGGATCGTTTGCGGCGACATGCGGCGTCACCGCCCGGAACAGATCCATCATCGAATACGGCTTCGGCAGCAACACGGTTGCCCCCGCCCTTTCCGCCGCCGCGCGGGTGCGCGCCGACACTTCCTTGGAGGTCAGCATGATGGGTCGCCCCGCATAGCCTGATCGCCTGCGAATCCGGGCACAGGCCTCATAGGCTCTGGAGCCGGACACGCCGGCGTCCAGCACCACCAGGCTGGCAACGGTCTGCGAGGCGTAGTCCTCGGCTTCGGCGCTGTCGAGGGCGAGCAGGACGGCAAAGTCCCAACGGCTGAACTCCACCCTCAGCACGCCGCTGATCATCGGGTCGGGTTCGGAAATAATGATAGTGGCTGGTATTGACATGCGGACGCATGGTGCCCGCAAAAGATTGACGATCAGTTAACAGGAATCAGGAAACCGTCGCGCCGCCGAAAAAAAATCGCGCGGCGGAACAGTGGCCGTTTCGCCTAAAGCAACGCGCTCCAGGCCACGGGGACCAGCCGGTATCCCGTCGAGGTTTTTTCCACATAGCCCGCCGACGGGAAGGGGAAATGATATCCGGCGATCAGCATCTTTTCGACCGCCGCCATGTCGTAGAACTCGTGCCGCGTCTGCTGCGCCAGTGCCGGGTCATGGTCATAGGCGACATGCCAGTCAGGGTTGCGCAAGAAAAGCTGCGGAATGTTGGTCACATCGGACTGTACCATCATCTGGCTGTTGCCGGAGACGACGGCAAACGACGTGTGACCCGGCGTATGACCCGGCGTGGCGATCGCGGTGATGCCGGGTGCGACTTCCTTGCCCCATGCGTAACGAACAATGCGGTCTTCCAAACCAGTCAATACTTTGCGGGTATTGGCGAAATAGTTTCTGGACATCGTATCCGATGCCTTGGCCATGTTCTCGTCGTTCATCCAGAACGCCCATTCTGGTTCCGGGGCGACGATTTGGGCGTTCGGGAAGGCGATCCCGCCTGCTGTCGTTCGCAAGCCGTTGATATGATCGGGATGCAGGTGGGAAATCACAACGATGTCAATCTGCTCTGGCTTCACCCCCGCCGCGGCCAGATTTGCGAACAGACGCCCGACAGCCCCATCCGGCGACGGCCCGTTCCCCGCGTCGATCAGAACCAGCTTGGACCCGGTGTTGATAAGCGTCGGGTTGAACGGCACGGTTATCTTGCCGTCCGGCATGAACGCATCCGCCGCCGCCCGCAGGGCTTGGTCCTTGGAGACATTCGCCACGAACGTATCCGGCAGCGGGAAAGTCCGGGCACCGTCGTTCAGAATCGTGACCTCATGCGTACCGATCTTAATACGATAGAAGCCTGGTGCCTGGGTGCCGGAGATCGGCGCGGTGGCCCGGGAGGCGACCGGCAGCGCGGCCGCACCGATGGCGGCGGCGGTTCCAGTCAGCAGACGGCGGCGATTGAGTTGGCCGATGACAGTCATACCATACTCCCCCTTGAGCAGCGCTTATATCGCGGCGCGGACGTTATCGCCGGGGAACCGATCTAACAACAAAAGGGTTCAGGTGACGGATGCCACCCGAATCGCCGCGGTTCGCACTCGGACGCCCGGCCGTTCTAACGAGCGGCGCCCATGACCCAGGCGAGGATACCCTTTTGGGCGTGCAGGCGATTCTCCGCCTCATCGAACACCACCGACTGGGGGCCGTCGATGACGTCCGCATCCATTTCCTCACCGCGATGGGCAGGCAGGCAATGCATGAAGATCGCATCCCTTGCCGCCTGCTCCATCAGCGCCCGGGTCACCTTGTACGGCGCCAGCAGACTATGGCGGCTAGACGCCGGGTCGTCCGACATCGACACCCAGGTATCGGTCACCACGCAGCGCGCCCCGGCCACCGCGGCGGCCGGGTCGTCCGTCAGGTCGATCCGCCCGCCCTCGGCGCGCGCCCGGGCCACCACGTCTTCTGGCGGCCGCAATCCCGCGGGGGTTGCCAGACGCAGCGTAAAATCGAACCGCACCGCCGCCTCGATCCAACTGCGTGCGACGTTGTTGCCGTCGCCGCACCACGCAATGACCTGTCCGGCGATCGGGCCGCGATGCTCCTCGAACGTCATGATATCGGCCATGAGCTGACAGGGATGCGACGCCTCGGTCAGGCCGTTGATCACCGGGACGGTGGCATTGTCCGCCAGTTCATGCAGCTTGGCGGCGGAATCGGTGCGCAGCATGATCGCATCGACATAGCGCGACAGCACCTTGGCGGTATCGGCGATGGTTTCCCCGCGCCCAAGCTGGGTGTCCTTGCCGGACAGCATGATGACATCGCCGCCCAGCTGGCGCATCCCGACCTCGAACGACACCCGGGTGCGGGTGGATGGCTTTTCGAAGATGAGCGCCAGCGTTTTGCCGGCCAGCGGTCGCGACGTGACGCCCCCGGCCCGCTTGAAGCCGGAGGCGACATCCAGCATCTGCCGCAACGTCGCGGTATCGAAATCGCACAGGTCCAGGAAGTGACGCGGCCCCGTCCCTTGGCCGCGCTTATCCGCCGTCGGCCGGACGGCGGCGCTCACTGCGCCGCTGCCTTGTTCGCCACCGCCGCCGCCACTTTGGCCGCCGCGGCGCGCAGCATGCCGGCCGCCTGATCGATCTCGGAATCCGTGACCACCAGCGGGGGGGCCAAACGCAGCACGTTTTCCCCGGCGGTAATCGCCATCAGGCCCTCGGCCACGCACGCGGCCTGGATCTGGGCGACCGGGACGGCCGCCTTCATGCCCAACAGCAAACCAAGACCGCGGGCATCGACGAAGACCGTCGGGAATTCGCGGGCGATTGTCTCCAGCTCCGTCTTCAGCTTGTTGCCTTTGCGCTGGACGCCTTCCAGAAATCCAGGTGCAAGGATCACATCCAGCACGGCATTGCCCGCGGCGCAGGCCAGCGGATTGCCGCCATACGTGGTTCCGTGGGTGCCGGGAACCAGCGCCTTGGCGAACTGTTCCTTGGCCAAAACGGCACCAAGCGGAAAGCCGCCGCCGATGCCCTTGGCGGAGGACATCACATCCGGCGTAATCCCCGCCCATTCATGCGCGAACAGCTTGCCGGTACGGCCCATGCCGGTCTGCACTTCATCCATGCCCAGGATGATGCCGTACTCATCGCACACCGCGCGCAGGTCACGCAGGAACTGCATGTCGGCCGGACGTACACCGCCCTCGCCCTGCACAGGCTCCACGATAATGCCGCAGGTGGCCGGCCCGATCGCCGCGCGCACCGCATTCATATTGTTGAACGGGACGTGGTCGAAGCCTTCCACCACAGGGCCGAAGCCCTCCATGTAGTGCGGGTTCCCGGTCGCGGCCAGGGTTGCCAGGGTGCGGCCGTGGAATGCGCCTTCAAAGCAGATGAACCTGAACCGCTCCGGCTTGCCGGCATCCGACATCGCCCGGCGCATCATCTTGATCATGCCCTCGTTCGCCTCGGCACCCGAGTTGCAGAAGAAAACGCTGTCGGCAAAGGTGTTTTCCACCAACCGAGCGGCGAGGCGTTCGGCCTGCGGGATGCGGTAGAGGTTAGAGGTGTGCATTACCTTCGCGGCCTGTTCGGCGATCGCCTTCACCAGGTGCGGATGCCCGTGCCCAAGCGAGGCCGTGGCGATGCCCGACCCGAAGTCGAGGAATCGTCGCCCGTCCACCGTCCACAGCCAAGCGCCTTCGCCCCGCTCGAAAGCAAGGTCGGCACGAGCGTAGTTCGGCAGCAGAGCGGAAATCATCCCGGTTAGCCCTTGTTATTTTCGTCTTCCAAAGGATCACCTGCCCGCGACCCTTTCGGGGCAGGTCCAACGGAAACAGCGATCATTGGCGATCGTTCAATCGCTGTCAAACAACAGATTTGCCGGAACGCGGACCGCTGGCCGGCTGCCGTCGCGGGGGGGCAGGGTAAAACACCTTGCATACCGCGCCCGACACAGCATCGTTACGCGATGCCGCGCGACTCCGTCCCTCCCGTCCCCGAAGCCGCCAATCTGTATCAGGCAGCATTGAACCACCTTGCCCGCTATGCCTCGACCGAGGCCGGGCTGCGCAAGGTACTCATGCGCCGGATAGACCGCTGGGCTCGGCTGCAATCCGACGCCGAAGCCGCGGAATCATCCGTCCGCGCCGCCAGATTGGCGGTGGACGAGGTGGTGAAACGACTGGCCGAAACCGGCGCTGTCAGCGACACTGTCTTCGCCGAAAGCCGGGCGCGCGGCCTGGTGCGCGCGGGACAGTCCCGTCGTTCGGTGCAAATGCGCCTGGTGTCGAAGGGCGTTGCACCCGAACTTGCCCGCGATGCGGCCGAAACCGACCCGGACACCGAATTATCCGCGGCACTGGTCATGACCCGTAAGCGCCGCATCGGGCCGTATCGCTCGGCCGGGGAGGCCGATGCAGCGATCCGGATGAAGGAACTGGCGCTGATGGCCCGCGCCGGGTTCCCCCGCGACATCGCCGAACGCGCGCTGGACACCGATCCGGACGAAGCCGAAAGCCGGATTATCGCGCTGCGCCGCTAACAGCGATCCCAGCCGGCCGCTCAGGCCCGCACCAGCATCGTCGCGTGCGAGGCCAGCCCGCGATGCACCATGTAAAGCGGGATCGCCAGCAAGGAAATCGCCGCCGCCGCGATCAGCCCGCCCTCTGGCCGGCCGCTGAGGTCGGCGGCCATTCCGCACAGCCCCGGTGCAAATGTCCCGCCCAGATAGTATAACGTATAGAACAGGCCCATTCCAACCGCCCGGTTTTCCGGCCGGGCGGACAGGGTGCCAACGGCCATGATGACGCCGGGCTGAATCGATCCGCCAAACCCCAGCAAAGCCGCCCAGGCAACCGGCCAGCCAGCCAGCGCAAGGCCGACCATGCCGCAGGCCAGCGATACCGTTCCGATCAGGAATATATTGAATCCGCCGAACCGGGCGGCGAGACCGCCGCCCACCATCGTGCCCGGCACATTGCCCCACATCATCACCGTCATCGTCAGCGCGACCGCGCCCAGTCCATAGCCGCGCAATGTCAGGCTGCTGGGAAGATAGGACGCAAAAGCGGAAAACCCCGACGTATAGACGGTCCAGACCGCACCCGCGATCAGCAGCAGCATGCACTCCCGGAGACTGGGCAGGGAAAAGTGCCGCGGCAGCCCGGTTCGGTGCGATGCTTCGCGAAAACTGGCCAGGAACAATACCAGCGACAGCGCCGCCGGCACGGCATCGGTCAGCAGCGCGGCATGCAGCCCGCGCCCGGTCAGCACGGACGGCAGCACCAGTTGTGCCAGCCCCATCCCGATCGGGAATCCGCAAACAGACACGCTGATTCCGATCATGAACCGCGAACCGGCAAACCAGTCGGCGATAATCTTGCCCTGCAGCACGATCATCGCCACCGCCCCCACGCCGGCAACCGCCCGGCCGGCCGCGATGCCGCTGACGGTATCGGCCCGGGCGCTGACGCAGGAACCCAGGGTCATCAGCAGCAGCCCCGCGCCCATCACCCAGCGGTCGCCGAAGCGCCGCCCCAACAGGCCCAGCGGCAGCGCGACAAACGTCCCCAGCAGCATGTAAGCGCCGACGAGGCTGCCGAGTTGCGCGTAGCTCAATCCGAAGCGGCTGACCAAATCGGTGCCGAGACTGGCGATCGTCTGGAACTGATAGCCGAACGCAACCCGGGCAAGCGCCAGGGACGCGAGAATAAACCAGCCGCGCGCGTGCATCCGTTTCCTCGATTCCAGTCCGGTCTGCGCCGGACCGACGACATTACCCGGCAGGGTTTGTCTGACCACCGCAGATAACGCAACTCTTACCCCCGACCGGCGCCCCCGCCATTCGCGCGCGCCGCCCACGGCGGAGACGAAAGCGCATTTTCTGTTCGCTCCGGTAGCGGCGGGCGTCCGAAGCCCCTATCTTGCCGCTATGTCCGACACCCCAGACTTTCTTGATACCCCGGTCTTCCTTGACACCGGCCGCCCGCCGGTACCGGACCTTGTTGTTCCGCGCGGCGTGCTGCCGTTCTTCCTGCCGCGGCGCCCGGTGCGCGGGCGGCTGGTACGCCTCGGCGCGCTGGCGGATGCGTTGCTGACCCGCCACGACAACCACCCGGTCGTCACCCGGCTGGTCGGCCAGGCGCTGGCACTTGCCGCCGGCCTGTCCTCGGCGCTGAAATTCCGCGGCTCGTTCAGCCTGCAAGCCAAGGGCGACGGCCCGGTTTCGATGCTGCTGGCGGACTGCACCGACGCGGGCGAACTGCGCGGACATGCCATTACGAACCAGGAGCGGTTGGACGCCCTGCTGGAAACCGATCCCAACCCGTCGGCGGAGGCGCTGCTGGGGACCGGGTTCCTGGCCTTTACCGTCGATCAGGGCGGTGGCCAGAACCGCCACCAAGGCATTGTCGCCATCGCCGGCGGAACCCTGGCGGAAATGGCGTTGCACTATTTCGACACCAGCGAGCAGTTGCTGTGCCAGGTCCATCTGGCGGCCGAACCCACCGCCGACGGCTGGCGGGCCGGGGCGCTGATCCTGGAGAAGGTCGCCGGCGCCGGCGGTATCGATCCGGCCCTGAGCGATGCCGAACAGGCGGAAAGCTGGCACACCGCCACCACGCTGGCCGCCACGCTGACAGATTCCGAACTGCTGAACGATGGCCTGCCGTCGGACCAGTTGCTGTACCGGCTGTTCCATTCCGAAGGTGTTGCCGCGGACCGTGCCCGGGCGCTGTCATTCGGCTGCCGCTGTTCGCGCGCCAGGCTGGCGGGCATTCTGGAGGGATTCGCGGCAGAGGATCTGGATCACATGGCGATCGGGACCGATATCGTCATGACCTGTGAGTTTTGTAATTACGATTTCCGGTTCCCGCGCCAGGCCGTTCATGGCATGGCGTCCGAACTCAAAGGGCCATCTCCGGCTTGACCTGACGAACAAGGGACTTCGCGCCTCGATGCAACCCGGATACCTGAGCCGCCGCCTTGCGCTGCTGATGCCATTCGCGCTCGCCGCCTGCGGCGGAGAGCCGGCGGAGAGCTTTCCGCCGTTACGCTTCAACGATCTGCCGCCGATTCAATTGAACGTATCCTCGATCACGGTCGAGCAGCGGTTTTTCCCGTCCGGCATGGACCCCGATGTCAGCGGGAAGGCGCCGGTGCCTCCGATCGAGGCGCTGAAAACCATGGCCAACGACCGGCTGCAGCCGTTCGGCACCGCGAACAAGGCGGTTTTCGCGGTTCTGGACGCGTCGATGATGCGGGAGAATGACGTTGTCACCGGTTCGTTCGCGGTATCGCTGACGATCCTGGATGACAACGGCGGCCAGTTGGGCTTCGCCGAAGCGCGGGTGCAAAGCCGCCATGTCGGCCGAATCCACGACATAAGGCCGGTCCTGTACGATATGACCAAGACCATGATGAACGACATGAACATCGAGTTCGAGTATCAGATCCGCCACAATCTGAAGGCATGGCTGACTGAAAGCGCGGCACCCGACATGCCGGTCGAACAGGCGCCGTTGGATCAGCCGGTACCGGGCTCTAAACCGATTCAGTGAGGCAGCACCCTCACCCGGTTCGGCCCGCCGCCGCTACTCACTAAGGATCGTGGAGCTCCGGCTCCCGATCATCGCCAGCAGTTCCCGCCTGGTGGCGGCGTTGTCGCGGAACGCGCCCAGCATGCGGCTGGTCACCATCGTCACCCCGGGCTTATGGACGCCGCGTGTCGTCATACATTGATGGGCCGCCTCGATCACCACCGCCACGCCGCGGGGCTCCAGCACGTCCTGAATGGTGTTGGCGATCTGGGCCGTCAGTTTTTCCTGAATTTGCAGCCGCTTGGCATATGCGTCCACTACGCGGGCGAGCTTGCTGATCCCCACCACCCGGTGATGCGGCAGATAGGCGACATGCACCCGGCCGATGATCGGAGCCATGTGGTGTTCGCAGGTGCTTTCCAGCCTGATATCCCGCAGCAACACGATTTCATCGTAGCCGTCGGTTTCCTCGAAGGTGCGCTCAAGCACCGCCACCGGGTCGGTATCGTATCCGACGAAGAACTCCCGGTATGCGCGTGCGACACGCGCCGGCGTGTCCCGCAACCCCTCGCGTTCGGGGTCATCGCCGGCCCACCGCAGCAATGTGCGAATCGCGGCCTCCGCCTCCTCGCGGGAGGGACGTTCCCGGGTGCCCGCACCGCCAGTTCGGGGGGAAGCAGGCGTAATAATGTTCACCGCGACGAATCCTCCGGCTTGTTCCATGGGCCATCGTGCCCAAAGGTCGATATGGGCCCGGATCGGAACCTCGCAACCCGTGCTGTGTCAGCTTAATGAACCCTACCGCTTTGATGCGGACTGTCCAGGCTGAAGGCGGGAATAGCCACGTCGAAATTCTCCCCCGACGATGGAACGACCATATGGTAAGCGCCGACCATAAAGCCCGACGGCGTGTCCAGTGGCGTGCCGGAGGTGTATTCGAAGCTCTCTCCGGGTTCCAGCAGCGGCTGTTCACCGACCACGCCGGCGCCGTGGACATGCTGGGTGCGCCCGCGCGCATCGGTGATCTGCCAGGTGCGCCGCAAAAGCTGCACCGGTTCGGCGCCCTGGTTTTCGATCTTGACCCGATAGGCCCAGACAAAATGATTCTCATCCGGTTGCGACTGATCGGCGAGAAAGAACGAGCGGACGGAGACCTGCACCTCCCGCGTTGTGCGGCTGTAGTCCGCGCGCGGGTTTCCCGCCGAACGGGATTGCCGTTGCGACGGGATGGCGGGTGCGGCCGAACGCTTGGTCCGGCCAGGTTTGGAGTCTTCAGACGACATGACAGCAATCCTTCTTGCCTTGCCGAAGCCGGGAATCAAGGACAATCCGCGCTGCTTGTCCAGAACGCCGCTTTTACACACCGATGCGGCAGCCGGTCCGGCCAACCGCCGGAAATACGTCCGCAGCCGGAATGACACCGATTGGTTCGTAATGATCCCAATCGCCGCGCATCGCGGCCGGCGGCTTTACCCGCAGCAGTGTCAGGTCCGCGATCAGCCGCCCGTCGATTCGCAGATGTGCGGTGCGGCCAAAGAAGTACACCGGATTCCGGCGCATTTCCTCGTTCACCGGCACGGCATCGATGGTTTCCGTCGCAACCACCGCCCGCACGTAATGGCGAACCGCGGCATAGGCGGCGGCGTGTGCCGTGTTGGGCATCTGTCCAGCAGCATTATGGAACCGGGAAGAGAATAAACGGGCGGAATCGTTTTGATTCCAGTAGAAAATGTCAGCGAGGAGGAGTCCCTGTGCGGCTTTCGCCCCGGCGGCATGAATGTCACTGAGGGCTGGCACGAACGCCACCACGGACCGGCCATCGGCGAACAGCCCGCCGTCCTGAAACTGGCCAAGCTGAACTGACAGCGCGTGACCGATGTCGCACAGTCCGATCGCTTTCGCTCCGGACGCCCTGGCCTGCGCGAGGATGGAGCCGTAGTCGGTGTCTTCCACCGGATGCCTGGAACGGCCGGCCACCCGCCCCCCGGTCGATTCGATCGTTCTGATCGCATCCGCTTCGACAGCCACGCCCAGCACCGTGTCGGGAACCACCAGAAACCAGGATGTCGCACCGCGGCGGGCCATCGCCTTGACCAGCGCGTTCGCCATCGAGGCACTATCGACCGTCCAACAGGACCCGAACGGCGAGCAGGCGCGCCCGGTCAGTTCGGGTCCGATCGAGCCGGTTATCAGGGTGCTTCGCTTGCGATCCTTGGCCAGGGCCTGGACTGCCATCGCCGCACTGGTGCCGGGGATATCGACGATGACCGAAACACCGCGGTCGAACCACCGGCTGGCGATGGCAACCGCATCCTCCGGCTTTCGGACGAAGCTGTCCGCCAGCAGCGACAGCGGCCGGTTGTCGGGCAGCAGGCCGGTATCCTTGACCGCCATTTCCACCGCATGCACCAGCGGCGGACCGGACACCGCCCCCCCCAAACCGCTGCTGTCGGACAACACGCCAACGATCAGCGGCGGCGGTACGTCCTGCGCGGCGGCCGTAACGGCATGCAACCCGCCGCCGCACGCCGCGGCGAGCAGGCCGCGGCGTGTGAGCCGGCGAACCGCCGCTTGCGGGCGGCGATCCAGTTGCGAACGTGGCGGCAGTGGAACCATCGGTCCAGACTACAGCAGGTTCAGCGCCCGCCGAAGATCGTCTTTGATGTCCTCCACATCTTCCAGACCGATCGACACCCGGATCGTCCCATCGGTGATCCCCAGCCTCGCACGCTCCGCCTCGCCGATGCGCATATGCGTGGTGGTGGCCGGGTGGGTGGCGAGGGACTTCGAATCCCCCAGGTTGTTCGACACCGCTATCAGTTGGAACCCGTTCATCACGGTGAACGCGCCGTCCTTTCCGCCGGCGACTTCGAACGTCACCACGGTGCCGCCGCCGGTCATTTGCTTCAGCGCCAGATCCTGCCTTGAGATCGGA
>JAKBCJ010000368.1 GCA_021807975.1 Pseudomonadota bacterium
ACACCCCGGCGTTCAGGCCGGTGAAGGCATAGGTGCCACTGCTGTTGGTGGTGGTGGTTGCCAGGACCGTTGTTCCGGTGCCGTTCAGCAGATCGACGGTGACACCCGCCACGCCGGTCTCCCCGGCGGAAATCAGCCCGTCACGGTTGGTGTCCATCCATACGGTGGAGCCAATTTCGCCCGCACCGCCAGCATTCGATCCACCAAGAACCAAACCGGCTTCGACGTTGTGGTCCGCCTGGCCGGCGGTCAGCGTAATTGGAGCGGTGATGCCAGTGGACGCGTTCGCGCTGCTGTTGATGCCGGCGTTTGAGCCAACGCCCTCGGTCGTGAAGCCAAAACCAGTCGGCGCGACGAATTTCACCTCGTAAACCCCGGCCGCCAGACCAGTGAAGTTGTAGTCGCCGCTGCTGTTCGTGACCGTGGTCGCCAGAACCATCGTTCCGGTACCGTTCAGAAGATCGACCGTGACTCCGGCGACACCCGGGCCAGAATCGAAACCTGCTTCCAGGCCAGAGCCCGTGGTGTCGTTGAACACGATGTCGCCGATCGACGCAGTGGCGGGCGGCGCGGCAATAGTACCGAAGGTCTGGTCGATCTTGCTGATGTGAACTTCCGAAGATGAGTTACCGGTGCTGTTGATCGCCATCGTCAGACTAATCTTGACGTTCACAGTCTGCTCGGCATGACTGAGCGTTATACTTGGCGCATTGGTGACACCGCCGGTAAATGTTTCGGTCCCCAGTAGATTTCCCGAGCTGTCATAAATGCTTTCAACCGCGACAAGACTGACACCCGGCCCGGACAGAACGTCGGCGACGTATACCTGTCCAACCGAGTCGATCAGCGAAGTTGACGACGTTGAACTGACAGAATAACTAAAGTTAATGACCTGCGACGAACCGGCATAATACGCCCCCGCACCAACGCCGCCCCATGACAGGTCGGCCCCAGTGGGCATAGCGACGCCTTGAAAAGTTCCGGGATTCGACGTGAAAGGTGCAACTGTGCCCGTGTCAGTTTCGCTGACGGCGATATTGGTGAATGAGAGACCATTCTTGGTAACAGGCGAGAACGAGGCCGAAGACATGACTTATATTCCCCGAAAAAGGGCGCATTTCCATTGGACGCGAAAGTCGGATGAGAGAGGCGTCAGCCCCTGC
This sequence comes from Pseudomonadota bacterium, assembly GCA_021807975.1. Taxonomy (GTDB): domain Bacteria; phylum Pseudomonadota; class Alphaproteobacteria; order Acetobacterales; family Acetobacteraceae; genus Rhodopila. The sequence goes on from JAKBCJ010000368.1 coordinate 1,164, forward strand.
GAATCTTCCGCCGAACAAAACCGAGACCAGCGATCCCAACTGCAAGCAGACTTGTAGAAAAGGGTTCCGGAACGGCGGTATAGGTTACCGTTGCGGTGTTCATTGTCGCGGATTCCGTGCCAGTGCTGATTCCCGCCAGGAAGTCGGTGCCGGCCGAAACCGCGTTGATCGGTGCGAATGTCTGCGACTGCAAGGTCGGCGATAAAGTCGGATTTGTACTCAATGGGGGCTGGATCAGAGTGGTGGTCACGGTCTGACTGACCCGCATCCCCCTCGAAGGATATGTGGAGTCGACGCCGTTGACGTTTACCTGGGCCTCATAAATATTCTGGCCGGTTGGCGCGGTAACCGAAATATTTGCGCTCATGTCGCTGCGGTTGTTCGCTCCACTGGTCAGAAGCGGGCCGCCCGTCATGCTTTCAAACACCAGAGACAAGGTGATGCCTATCGATGTATTGGCAACAGTGGGGATGACTTCCGATCCCTTGCACGTTTGCGCCGACGTTGTCGATGTTGCGCAGCCCGCCAGAACAATCGTCCAGCCGTTAATGCTCGGATCGTTTGCATTGTTGATCGTAAGCGACGATGACGCTGCCGGGCCAAGCAGGAATCCGCCTGGGGTCTGTGCGCGAGTAGGAACAACAACGGCCATGCTGACCATAGTTGCTAAGCCGACTGTGTTCAGAACCAACCGCATGTCGAAATCCCAATTCTGAGCGGCGCCCAAACATTGACACAAGGTCATCGCGCCTTACCGGAAACATATCGACGTGAAAGAATTTTGTAAACTATCTGATTGACAGTATTATTAATTATACATTATCGTCTAAATAATTACCTATCCCGAATGGTGGCCTAAAGATTGAAATCTAAGGAGATTTTTTTCGTGTGTCGGAATCGTGCCCCTGTGCGCCGGTTGGACCGTAATTTTTCACCACAACCGCTGCTCGGGATTTCAGGATAATTTCCGCTGCGGCCTCCCGCCTCAATGCGTTCATCAGGCCGGGGCGGGCTTCCGCCAGCGACGGCGCGCCGAGCTGGCGGCGACCCTCCACCTGGATGACAAACCAGCGATCGTGACTAGGAACCGGAAATGCGGTTGTCTGGCCGGGCATCAGGCTGAACACCACGGCGCCGATTTCGGGGGTCAGACGGTCGCGCGCGGTGAATCCGATTTCGCCGCCATTGAATCCCGACGGATCCTTACTGACGGCCCGGGCCAGGCCGGCGAAATCGGTGCCATTGCCGAGGCGGTCCAGCACGATCATGCCATCCGACTCGGTTTCCGTTGCGATGACCCGAAAGCGTACCTCCTCGGGGCCGGGGTGGCCCGCGATGGTGGTATTATAACGGTCCTCGATCGCCTTGTCGGTCACCAGTTCAGGCGTTATGCGCCGGATCAGCGCTTGACCGAGCGTCTGGTCGGCGGCCTCGTCAAGCCGGCGCCGGGTCTCCGGCAGTTTGTCCAGACCGAGCGCTCTGGCCTTGATGGCCAGGGCACGCTGCTCGATCAGGTCATCCAGTGCGCTTTTATAGACGATATCGGCAGGCAGAACCGATAGCTTTTCGGGGAAATCCCGCAGCCGATCCGCCACCATGCCCAAAGTGATCGGCACGTCGTTGACGTCGGCCACGATGGTGTCCGGAGACTTCGCGAACTGGTCAGCCAGATTAGCCAAACTATCCGTTGCCACGGCTGGCTGGGGTGGCAGCGGCGTTTGGGCGTGCGTCGGCGAACACAGGCAAGCGACGATCAATGCGGCAGCTGCGTGCCGGTATGGGCTGAAGTGTCTCATATTCCGATGTTCCGCCAGGATCTAGAGAATGTGGGACGCCCGAACGTCCGCGATTCCGTCACGCATGCGGGCGTGGCGGTGGCGGGCGATGGTCAGGCCAGTCAGCCTGGCGACTAACAAGGTGGTTGCCGCCGGCTCGGGTGCCAGGGAAAGATTGAGCCGGTTCGTATTGAACGCGAGAACGCCCGGGCGGCAGGTAGTCAAGCCGGGATAGCCTTTGACACGCCCTGCCGCAGTGCTGCGCTTTAGGCCGTTGGCCACGGCGATCTGGCCGCAGGGCGAAGTGGCAGTGCTGGTGGTAGTCTCGGCCGAAGGCAGAGTCGTGGCGGGGCAGTAAACCATTGAAGTAAGTCCGGCGCTGGCGACGTTGCCGGTGATCGCATTGGTGAATGCCGCCACCGTACTCGTCTTGCCGCTGGACCCAAGCATTTTTATTGTCGTGTCCAGGTGGTTGGCCTTAGTGCGTTTATTGCAAGCCTGGGCGTAGTCTCCCTTCGCGATGGCGGTGGCCCGGGTATTGCCGCGTCCAGTGCCGATAAGATTAATCGTAGGCGTTCCATGGTTGGTGGCCACATCGAACAGCAATCCATCGTAAGTCACCGCTTGGCCGGTAGACAGAGAGACCTTACTGCCGATGGATTGAGCATGCACAGCGCTCACCGTGCCCACTGCAACCAGGGGCGATGCCAGAGCCGGGATTATCTTCAAGGTGCGCAACCTAACCCCTTTCCGCCCGGTGACACGTTCGTGGCACTGCTACCCCTTGCGCTTACCCCACAAACCATCATATGCCAAACAAAAAAGCAAATTCTAAAAAAATGAAGCGTTTATAATATAAATTAAGAGTTGCGTGAAAATGTAGGTCCGTCTTTCTCGATTTCCCCTCGTTTTAGCTCTTTGCCGGTCTTTTCCTGACCGCTGATATCCAATTTCCGCCCTGTCACACGCTTCATCGCCCGTGCGATAGCCTCGGCCACCCTGTCCCACACGTCGCCGGGAGTTATCGCTCGGTCACCGACCGCTGCGACGACCGAAGCCGCGCTCTTTTCCTGCTCATGACTCGTGTCGATGCCGCGTTTGGCGGTGTCGAAGATCGGCCGCTTCAGATCGGTTGGTGCGGATGGAGACAGATCGCCTTGCGGCGCGGTCCAGGCCAGCACATGAGCAAACCAGGCCCAGCACCCGGGATATCCGCATGACGCGCCGCCGGTTGTGCTGCCCTCCCATGCAGATACGTCTGCCGATGCTGCGATCTCCTTACGATAGGACAACCAGACCGCCGATGCGACGCCGCAATGGTGGCCTAGACCTCGACCGCCGCGCCGGCCGCGGCCGATTTGGCGATCGCCTCGAACACCGCCACACCGTGGACGATCTGATCCATCGGCGTCGGGAACGGACGGCCCGTGACGATGCTGGCGGCGAAAGCCTCAAGCTCCGCTTTTAGCATGTTGAAGCCGGGGGTTTCGGTCGCCATGGGCTCACCGCCGCCATGCACGGCCCCGCCGGCTGCTGGTATCAACCGGAATGTATCCATCGGGTGCCCGAGGATTTCCGCGAATCCCGCGGTCCCGTAAACCGCCATGCGATAATGCGGTGTTGCCGCCGTCGAGCAGAAGATGTGTCCGGACGCCCCGTTCGCGAACCGCAGCATCACGTCCGTCGTATCGTCCGCCAGCGGTGCGGCCCGGCGGGCGATTTCGGCGTAAACTTGCTGAATTGGTCCAAACAGATCGATCATTCCGTCCACCAGATGCACCCCGATCGCCGTCATGGCGCCGACCGGTGCTTCCTCCGGCCTGACGCGCCATGCGTCGGCTGTCATCGAGATACCATGCAGCGCCGTCTGTTCGGCACTGATGGTCACCAGCGTGCCCAGCACCCCGGAAGCGACCGCGTCGCGCAGCATGGCCATCGAAGGATGAAACCGGCGGTTGAATCCTACCGCCAGCACGATCCCGGCCGAATCCGCCGCCGCTTTGGC
>JAKBCJ010000369.1 GCA_021807975.1 Pseudomonadota bacterium
GATCCGGTGCGGGATCGTATCGGTCCGGTGCTGGCGGCGCTACAGGCCGATACTGGCGAAACCGTTATCCTAGGCAAACGCCAGGCCAACGCAGTTGTTTATCTGGATGTGGTGGAAAGCCGTCAGACGATCCGTTACGCAGCCAATCCCGGCGATGTGAAGCCGCTGCACTCCAGCGCCATCGGCAAAGCCATGCTGGGGGTCCTGTCCGACACCGAACTGGCCAGTTTGTTACGCAAGCTGCCATTGACCCCGATCACCGTAAACACCATCGGAACCGCCAACGGCCTGACCCTGGATATCGTTCGCGGCCGGCAGATCGGCTTCTTCATCACCCGTGGCGAGAACGTGCCGGACGTCATGGCGATCGCCATCGCCCGGTCGGTGGGCGAGGAATCCTATGGCATCGCTGTCGCCGGCCCGATCGCGCGCATCGAAGCGCACGCCGACGGCATCGTCGCTGCGCTGACAACAGCCGGTGCCGCGATGTCGCGGATCGACCAGGAACTGCGCGGCCGAACCTGATCCGGATGTCCCCCGGGGCGGTATCGCCGATCCCTTGCCACCGACCGTTGAGAAATTCGAAATACCGAAATAGAATTCCGAATATCGAACAAGGGGTATGCAATGGCCAACGTGAAACTGGACGTCAAACCGATCGCGGGCGCGCTGGGCGCGGAAATCGGCGGTGTGGACCTGTCGAAAGACCTCGATGCCGACTGCGTGGCGGCGATCCGTCAGGCGCTGCTCGATCATCTCGTGATCTTCTTCCGCGACCAAACCCTCTCCCCCGCCCGGTTTTCCAGCTTTGCCCGCTACTTTGGCGAGCCCGTCGCCTATCCGTTCGTCAAGGGTCTCGACGGCTTTCCCGAGATCATCGAAGTGGCGAAGCTGGAGCACGAGCGGGTCAATTTCGGCGGTGTCTGGCACTCCGACACCACGTATCTGGAACAGCCGCCGATGGGGTCGCTGCTGTATGGCCGGGAATTGCCGCCCTACGGCGGGGACACGCTGTTTGCCAACCAGTACCTCGCCTATGAAACATTGTCGCCGGGGATGCGCCGCTTCCTCGACGGCTCGGTGGGCATCTCCAGTTCTGCCAAGGCGGATGTGTCACGCACCCGTGAAGACCGGATCAAGAGTTCCGGTACCGAAGAGGCGCGCAAGGAACTGACCGCCGCACATCCGGCCGTTCGCACCCATCCAGAAACCGGCCGGCGGGCACTGTATGTCAACACAGCGCATACCGTGCGCTTCGCCGATATGACGGAAGAGGAAAGCGCGCCGATCCTGGCCTATCTGTTCCAGCATCAAATCAAACCGGAGTTCACTTGCCGGTTCGTCTGGCAGCCGGGTTCGCTGGCGTTTTGGGACAATCGCGCCGCGCAACATAATCCGGTCAACGACTATCACGGCTTCCGCCGGATCATGCACCGTGTGACGCTCGCGGGGGATCGTCCGCGCTGAACGCCGTCCGGTGCCGGCTAGCTCGGCGGCTGTGACGGGCGAACGCCCGATAGGCGTTTTGCGACTGAAACGGCGTATTAGTGTACCTCCTGGTGCTGGCTGCGGTCATCGCAACTGTGGCCGATTCGGGACTGAAAGTGCGGGCAACCGGAACAAAATCCGCAAAAATTGTCGCATCGCGAAGTAGATCACCATTCGGTGATCTACTTGGCTACCGCGGAGGCGAGCGGCGTTAGTAGTTGCATGGTTTCGATAAGGGCATTAGTCGAATCGACTGACGCAGACGGGGGGGACATGGGCTTGCACTCGGGTTGCTATCGGCTCCGCGTTGCGATCGGCTGTATTCATGAATCATAGTCCCATCGGCCTCGTCGCGATCGGCGCGTCCGCAGGCGGTGTCGAAGCCTTCCGCCAGTTTTTCGAACGGATGCCGCCCGACAGCGGCTTAGCATTCGTGGTCATGCTGCATTCCCCCCCGGGGCGCACCAGTTTGCTGCCCGACATACTCGCCCGCTGGACCGAGATGCCGGTGCAAGAGGGCAGGGACGGATCCGCGATCGAGCCCGACCGGGTCCTGGTTCTACCGCCCGGCACGATCGCGGAACTGCGGGACGGTTACCTCTCGCTGCGGGATATTCCGATCGGGACGCCGCGTAGCCATACACCCATCGATGCGTTTTTCGGCTCTGTCGCGACCAGTCTGGGCGACAATGCTGTCGGCGTCATTTTGTCCGGCACCGGCCAGGATGGCACGCTGGGCCTGAAGGCTATCCGGGCTAAAGGCGGTATAAGTCTGGCGCAAAGCGGCGATGGCACCCGGCCCCAATATTCCGGCATGCCGCATAGTGCGATCGCCGCCGGCGTGGTCGATTTTTATGTTCCGGTGGAGGATATGCCGGGACATATTCTCGCGGTTTGGCGGGTGCGTCAGGCAACCGAAGGCCCCATCGACCGGCCCGGGGAGGATGAGGACCGGCTTCGGCTGGCAATTTGCGAGATATTGCAATCGCGCGTCGGCCACGACTTTTCGCAGTATAAGCGGTCAACCTTCATGCGGCGGGTGCAGCGGCGCATGCAGGTCATGCGGATAACCGTGTTGCAGGACTACGTCGATTTATTGGAAGAAAACCACGAACAAACGGCCTTGCTGTTCGACGACCTGCTAATCGGCGTAACAAGCTTCTTTCGCGACCCGGCAATGTTCGACTTGCTGGAGAAAGAGATAATTCCGCGCTTGTTCAGGGATGCGGACCCCACGGACGGTGTACGCATCTGGATACCTGGATGTGCCACGGGGGAAGAAGTCTATTCATTGGCGATGCTGTTGCGCGAACACATGGAGACATCGCTGTCGTCGTTGAAAGTCCAGATATTCGCCACCGATATCGATGAAGACGCGATCGGCGTTGCGCGGATCGGACGGTACCCGACCGCCTTGCTGGAAGGTCTGTCGCAGAAGCGCCGCGATCGGTTTTTCGTTTGGGAAGACGATGGCTACACCGTGCGGAAGGATCTGCGGGGGCTTTGCACCTTCGCCGTCCATAGTCTGATCCGCGATCCGCCGTTCTCTCGCATCGACCTGATATCTTGCCGTAATTTATTGATCTATCTGGATACCGTCCTGCAAGACAATGTGATCTCGGTTTTTCATTACGTACTCGTTCCAAAAGGCATCCTGGTACTAGGTACCTCGGAAACCGTTGCCCGGCACGGTGACCTGTTTGCGCCGCTCGATCGGACGCAGCGAATATTCGTCCGGCGCCATGTTGCGGGTGTGTTGCCGCCAGGGTATCATTTTCGTTCTGGCGCGGGAAGAACGGCGATGGTGGCTGGGGGCGCCGGTCAGCTTGCCGGGACGCCGGATCGGGTGAGGGCGACCGGCTTCGCGATCCGCCGGGTTCTGGAACGGTTTTCGTCGCCGTTCGTGGTGGCCAGCGCGGCCGGAGAGATCGTTCATTTTTCCAGCCAGGTGGGCCGGTTCCTTGAACCCGCCGCGGGCGAGCCGTCAGCCAACCTATTCGAAATGGCGCGGCACGGTTGGGCCCAGGAACTGCGGATGGCTCTGCGCCGATGCGCCGAGACTGGCCGGCCGGTGGAGCAACTGCGCGCCGCCGTTTCGGCTGACGAGGGCACCATCAGTACGATCAGGCTGGTCGTCGAGCCATTGCCGGGAGGAGACTCCGATGCCCTGTATATGGTCGTGTTCGCCGATGCCGATGAGCCCGCGCCGCCGGGCGATCCCGCTCTGTTCGCAGCCGTGTCCTCAGGCGGTAAGGCTGTCGCCGATCTGGAGCGGCAAAACCGCGAATTGATGGAACGTATGCAGTCCCTTTCCGAGGAACATGCCGCCGCGATGGAAGAGCTGCGAAGCTCCAACGAGGAATTGCAGTCGGTCAATGAGGAATTACATTCGACCAACGAAGAGCTGGAGACGTCTCGCGAGGAAATACAGGCGATCAACGAGGAGTTGAACACCGTCAACGCGGAGTTGTCGGTTCGGGTCGAACAACTGAACCGCAGCAACGGCGATCTGAGGAATTTGTTCGACAGCACGAACGTAGCGACGATTTTCCTCGATCCCTCTATGATCGTCCGCAGCTTTACCCCCGACATCGGCCGCATCTATAATTTGATCCCAAGCGACGTGGGCCGTCCGTTGATGGATATCTCGACGCAATTGATCTACACGACGTTGCGGGAGGACATGGAGACCGTGCTGCGAACATTGCAGCCGATCGAACGCCGGCTGGAGCGGCAGGACAGTTCGTCGCATTATTTGATGCGCCTATTACCTTATCGAAATCCCGATAAATCGGCCGATGGCTTGCTCATCACGTTTGTCGATGTGACCTCTATCGTTGCTGCTGAATTACATCAGAAATTGTTGGTGGACGAACTGAACCACCGCGTCAAGAACATGCTGACCGTCGTGATTTCGCTGGCGACCAATACCAAACGAAGGTCAAAATCGCTGGAATCGTTCCTTGAAGTCTTCCTGGGCCGGGTTCATGCCTTGAACGGGGCGTATGCGCTGCTCAGCCGCGACGCCTGGCTGCCTGTCAGGCTGCGCGACGTGCTTATGGAGGAGTTGCGCCCGTTTTTGACGGATGAAAGGGCGAACGTGAAAATGATCGGTCCGGTGGTCATGCTAGACTCGCGGGTGGCTCTGTCGCTGGGATTAGCGATTCACGAACTGACCACGAATGCGGTCAAGTATGGTGCCTTGTCGGTTTTGACTGGAAATGTTGATATCGCATGGGCGGTCGAAGCGAGGGATGAGGTACCCAACCTCGTTCTGCGATGGACCGAGCGTGGTGGACCGCCGGTAAGCGAGCCGGCCGCTCGTGGTTTCGGGATGGTTTTGGTCGAACGTGCCTTTGCCCACGATGTGGGCGGTCACGCGGAGGTTGTCTTCTCAGCGGATGGTGTGGTTGCGACATTGACTGCCCCGCTTTTAACTGATTTCTCGAAGG